>QGUH01000278.1 GCA_003242355.1 Pseudomonadota bacterium | reverse complement strand
CGCCCCGGTCTTCCCGCGGGGCGCGGCCCCTCGGGCGCCCGCCCGGGGCGCCGGCCCGGGTGGGGGGGGGGGCGGTGGGGGGGGCGCCGCCCCCCCTCCCCCCCGTGCCCCCCCCGCCCGCCGCTCCACCCCCACCGGCGACGGCCACCGCGGTCGAGAACAACTCCGTCGAGAGCAGGGAGACGGTTCCCGAGGCGACCGCGCCCGCGACCTCGGCAGCCGAACCTCCGCGGGCCGAGGCGGCACCGAGCCGCAAACGCTCGGGTCCCCGCAGGCGGAAGGCTGCCGACGCGGGCGACGAAGCGATCCCCGAGAACCCGTACCGTTGACTTTGCCGGCCTCGCGGCGAAGGCGGCGGCGTCGCGGGGTTGCGTGCGACGTGAAAAGGACCCAGGTGCGCGGGGAGGCAACTACGGCGTCGCCCGACCGTGGGCAACCGCGTCCCATGCGGCGCCGACCCGAGCGGATCGGAGGGCGACGGGTACACGATCCCCGGAAGCCCCATTTGACACGCGCCGGACGGACTGCTAGTTCTCCCCGCGCTCGAGAGGCGCGGTAAGGCTTAATTCAAGGATTTCAAGAGCTTACGGTTCCGGGTTCCTCGAGGCGAGCGCAGCGTGGCTGTCAGGAGAATTTCCATCTTTACCGGGAACGCAAACCCGGACTTGGCTGCCGAAATCGCGCGCGTCTTGCACACGCCGCTCGGAGAGGTGCGGGTGTCCCGTTTCAGCGACGGGGAGACGTTCTGCGAAGTGCGCGAGAACGTGCGCGGGGTCGATACGTACGTCGTGCAGCCGACGTGCTCCCCCGTGAACGACAACGTGATGGAGCTCTTGATCCTGTGCGATGCCTTGCGGCGCGCTTCGGCCGCCGGCATCACGGCCGTGATCCCGTACTACGGGTATGCGCGCCAGGATCGGAAGGTCGCGCCGCGCACGCCCATCACCTCCAAGCTGGTCGCCGATCTCCTGGTGGCCGCCGGAGTGACGCGCGTGGTGTGCGTGGACCTGCACGCGGGGCAGATCCAGGGGTTCTTCAACATCCCCTTCGATCACCTACACGCGTTGCCCGTGTTCTTGGAGGACTACCTCAAGCCGCGCTTCGACCAGGAGACGGTGTTCGTCTCGCCCGACGCGGGGGGCGTCGAGCGTGCCCGGGCCTACTCCAAGCGGCTCGGCGCGATGCTGGCGATCATCGACAAGCGGCGCGATCGGCCGAACGTGAGCGAGGTGATGCACCTCATCGGCGACGTGAAGAACCGCGATTGCATCATCGTCGACGACATCATCGATACGGCCGGTACGCTCTGCAACGCGGCGAAGGCCGTGATGGAGCACGGCGCGCGCCGCGTCGTGGCGTGTGCGACGCACGGAGTGCTGAGCGGCCCTGCCGTACAGCGCATCGAAGCCTCGCCCCTCGAAGAGGTGGTCGTTACGGATTCCGTCCGCATCTCGGAGGAGGCGCGGGCTTGCAAGAAGATTCGGGTTCTGTCGATCGCACGCCTACTCGGCGAAGCGATCCGACGCATTCACAACAGCGACTCGGTCAGCTCGCTGTTCGTCTAGCTCGACCGTCAGGAGTAGCAGCATGCAGATCATCAAGCTCAGTGCGACGCGGCGAACGGAAAGCGGTAAGGGCAGTGCCCGCCGTCTGCGTCGAGAGGGACGCATCCCCGCGGTGGCGTACGGTCGCCACCTGCCCGCGCAGGCGCTCGCGATCTCTCCGGCCGAGCTGTCGCAGGTGTTCACGAGTGAGCGCGGCCGCAACACGGTCCTCGAGCTCGACGTCGAAGGCAAGGATCGGCTGACCGTGCTCTTGCGCGAGTACCAGTATCATCCGGTGACCCGGGCGCTTTTGCACGCGGACTTCGTCCAGATCGCGCTCGACAAGGAAGTCGACGTCGAAGTGCCGTTCGAGCTGGTGGGCAGGGCGCAAGGCGTCGTCCTGGGTGGCACGTTGCGGCAGGTGTTCCGCAAGCTCCCGGTCCGATGCCTCCCCGAGCGCATTCCGGTGAAGCTGACGCACGACGTGACGGCGCTCGGCCTCGACCAGCACGTGGCCACCAAGGACCTCGCGTTGCCGGAGGGCGTCAAGGTGCTGCTCCCGCCGGAGCAGACGCTCGTCGCCATCGTGCAGGAGAAGGCGGGTCCGGAAGAGGCAGGGCCTGGAGCCGCTGCCAAGGCTGAGCCGGAGAAGAAGTGATACTGGTCGTGGGCCTCGGCAACCCGGGCCCGCGCTACGCAGAGACCCGGCACAACGTCGGCTTCCGCGTGGTCGACCGCCTGGCGACCCGCGTGGGGAACGTCGTGTTCCGCGAGCGTTTCCGCGGCGAGTTCGCGACGGTCGAGCTCCACGGCGAGACCGTCGGGCTGCTCAAGCCGCTCACCTACATGAACGAGAGCGGGCGCTCCGTGCAGCCCGCGGCTCAGTTCTTCAAGATCCCGCCTCGGTCGATCCTGCTCGTCCACGACGAGCTCGATCTGCCCTTCGGTGACGTGCGCCTGAAAGTCGGCGGCGGTGACGCCGGGAACCGAGGGGTGCGCTCCGTCTGTCAGGCCATCGGCAGCGACACGATGCGCCTTCGCATCGGCATCGGTCGCCCTCCGCCGGAGTTTCCGGGTAGCCCGGCGGATTTCGTGCTACAAGCGTTCGCCCCCGCGGAACGGGCCGTGATCGACTCCGTGATCGACCGGGCCGCGGACGCGGTGACGCTCGTCGTTACCCGCGGCATCGAGGTCGCGATGAACGCGACCAATCAGCGACGCGCTCGCTGATCTCCTTGCTCTCGGGCGGAACGTCCGGGGGCCGAATCGTCCGAAAGGAGAACCATCCGTGACCCAAGCAGCAGTCGCGGTGCCTCGAAGGGCACGCGAATACGAAACCATCTACGTGCTCCGCCCCGACGTGACGCGTGAAGCGCAAGAGCGCATCGCCGCGCGCGTCTCCGAAACGGTCGCCCGCGAAGGCGGCAAGCTGACGAACCTCGAGAACTGGGGGCGCCGGCAGCTCGCCTACACCGTGTCGAAGTTCCGGCGCGGCGTGTACGTGTACGTCCGTTACCTGGGCAACGGGGCGCTGGTCGCCGAGCTGGAGCGCAACCTGCGCATGCTCGACGACGTGCTCAAGTACCAAACCGTGCAGCTTCGCGCCGACGTCGATATCGACTCCGTCGAGGTTGCGCCGGAGAACGTTCAGTTCGAGGCGGTCGAGCCGGCTACGGAAGCCGAGCTCGAGGAGCCCATCGAGCGCCTGCTCGGGCTCGAGCAGGCTCCGGAGCGGGAGCGCGCGCCGCGCCCCGAGTCGGAGGAGGGTGACGTGGACCTCGACGCCGAAGAAGCCGCGGTCGGTGAGGCCGAGGAGGAAGAGTCATGATGAAGGAAGCAGCGGGATCGCGTGAGCGGCCGAGCGAGCGCCCCGGCGAGGCTCGGGAGAAGGAAGCGGGAAGCGCGTTCCGGCGTGCTCGGCGCAGAGGCTGCAGCTTCTGCTCCGACGAGACGCTGACGATCGACTACAAGGACCCGCAGAGCCTGAAGTACTTCATCACCGAGCGCGGCAAGATCGTGCCCCGGCGTATCTCGGGCGCCTGCGCCAAGCATCAGCGGGCGCTCACGCTCGCGATCAAGCGTGCGCGCAACATCGCGCTCTTGCCGTTCACTTCCAACGACTAGGAGGCGAAGCCGTGGCATCCAGCGTCAAAGTCTTGCTGCAGACCGAGGTCGAAAATCTCGGCTCTGGTGGCGACGTGGTCCGCGTTCGCGCGGGCTACGCGAGGAACTTCCTCTTGCCGCGTGGCCTCGCGGTCCTTGCGACCGAGAGCGCTCTCAAGCGGGTGGACGAGCTCAAGCGCGCGGCCGCTGCGCGTGCAGCGGAAGAGATCCGCGCCGCGGAGGAGCTTTCGCAGAAGCTCTCGGCCATGACGGTCCGCATCGAGCGCATCGTCGGCGACGAGGGCAAGATGTACGGCTCGGTGACAGCGAAGGACATCGAAGATGCGTTCGAGCGCGCCGGCGTTGCGATCGATCGACGCCGCATTCAGCTCACCGATCCGATCAAGCAGCTCGGTACCTTCGAGGTTCCGGCTCGCCTGCACGCGTCGGTCACCGCCACGCTCAAGGTCGAGGTGGTGAAGAAGGGCGGCTGACAGAAGCCGGGCTTTCTGATACTCTGCCGTCAATCGAATCGCGCCCCGATGGCTCCCCCGAGCCTCGGGGCGCGGCTCATTTCGGGCCCTGTGGATAACCTCGGGAGGACGCGCCGAAGGCCATGGATTCCTGTGGATTCCGCTGTGGATTAGACTGTGGACGACCGATGTCGAATCGTCCGCGCCGTGTCTCGGTCTGCCGGTCGGGCAGCCTCGAGGGCGTCAACCGGTTTGCGAAGCAGCAGGGCGGAGGGGAGCGTTCGAAAGCAGCGCTCGCCACTTCCGTCGGAGGGGGACGATGAGCTTCGGGTCGCAGGCCTCGTCCGCTCCGCGCGTCGTTCAGGATCTCGCGCCGGCGCCGGGGCGCGTCCCGCCCAACGATCTGGATGCCGAAGCCGCGGTGTTGAGCTCGATTCTGCTCGAGCCGGCCGCCTTCGATCAGGTGCAGGAGTTCCTGCGTCCAGAGCACTTCTATGCCGACGCGAACCGGCGCATCTTCGAGGCGATCGTCGAGCTGTCGAGCACTGGGCGTCCCGTCGATGTCGTCTCGGTCGCCGGCTACCTCCGGGATCGCGGGCGTCTGGAGCAGATCGGCGGCACGCCGTATCTCGCCCAGCTCGCGGACGCGACGCCCGCGATCGGGCACGTGCCGGCCCATGCGCAGGGGGCCCGGGAAAAGTGGCGTCTGCGTCAGCTCATCGCGACCTGCCAGCGCTTCGCCGCCGAAGGGTACGCGACGCCGCCGGACGTCCAAAAGTTCATCGACCAGGCGGAGCAGGCGGTGTTCGACATCGCGCGCTTGCCCGAGGGCTCGTCGGTCGAGCCGGTTCGCGATGCGGTGGTGCGCGCCTTCAAGATCCTCGAGGAAGCGCAGAAGCGCGGGGGAGGCGTCACCGGAATACCGACGGGGTTCACGCGCCTGGACCGTCAGTGCTCGGGGCTCCACCCGGGTGACCTCTACATCGTCGCGGCCCGCCCGGGCATGGGCAAGACCTCGTTCGTGCTCAACATCGCGCTCAACGTGGCCTCGAGCCGCGTCGTGCGCGAGCCGGAGAACGAGGACTACTTCGAAGCCCCCGCCGAGGAGCCCGGCGCGGGCGTCCTGTTCTGCTCGCTCGAAATGCCGAAGGAGCAGCTCGCCGCGCGTTTGCTCGCGTCCGAGGCGCGCGTCGACATGTCGAGCATCCGCAGCGGCACGCTCTCGCGCGAGGATTGGAGCCGACTCACCGAGGCGGCGTCGCGCCTCGCCCGCCTCCCGCTCTGGCTCGACGATACGCCGGCGCTCACGCTGCTCGACCTGCGCGCCAAGATCCGGCGACTCAAAGCCGAAATCGCGCGCGGGGAGGGGAGTGTCCGCGCGCGCGGTGTCGGCCTCGTCGTGGTGGACTATCTCCAGCTCATGCAGGGGCGGCGCGACGCCGGAAGCCGCGAGCAAGAGATCAGCGAGCTGTCGCGCGGGCTCAAGCAGCTCGCGAAGGAGATGAAGGTCCCGGTGCTCGCGTTGAGCCAGCTCAATCGCGCCGTCGAGACGCGAACGACGAAGGACAAGCGTCCACAGCTCAGTGATCTGCGCGAGAGCGGCGCCATCGAGCAGGACGCCGACACGATTCTGTTCATCTATCGCGACGACTATTACTTCCGGGACAGCGAGGCGAAGGGAATCGCGGAGATCATCGTCGCCAAGCAGCGCAACGGTCCGACCGGGAC
>QGUH01000277.1 GCA_003242355.1 Pseudomonadota bacterium | reverse complement strand
CATGCTTCCGACCACCCCCAGCCGAAGTCACCCCGGCGTCGCTGATGGGTCACGGCCGAACGACAAACGCACTCGCAACTCGAACCAGAGGGCACCGTAACCGTCGAGGTTCTGACCCGCACGGGGTCGAACGACAAAAGCACTCGGAACCCGGAGGATTCTGGCAATTTCGTGCCTAGCCGAAACCCGCCTTCCGTTGGGTCACTTAGGACCCCTTTCAATCTGATTCCGTCAAGCAGCGACATCGGCAGAATCCTCGACGTTCTCGCGGGGCACGCCCGGTATCTTCGACGCGCCCCTCGATGGTCCCGGCGACATCGGCAGAGTCCTCGCCGTTCTCACGAGGGAACGAGCGCCGTGAGTGTGCTCCTCACGTCCGCGTACTGATTGAACGAACCCCGTTTCGAGACGTTTCGAAACCTGGTACGGTTCGAGATCACGTCTCATTCGCGGACGGGGAGACACCGATGTTGAAGCGCTTCATGGCTGCCGGGTTCGTTTGGGTCGTGATGCATGCGTTCGTTGGTTCGGCGGGTGCGGTGCCCGAGCCGCCTTCGAAGCGCGGTTGTTGTTCGTGGCACAAGGGGGTTTGCGGGTGCTCCAACGGGCGGGTGACGTGCTGCGATGGGACGACGAGTCCCTCGTGCACGTGTTAGCGCTTGCCGTTGGGTCGTGTAAGAGGGGCACCGATTCCGGAGCCATCACCGGCACGAGACGGACCGGGGGACCGCGCTCGGACTATTGCCGCTAGTGCACCGCTCATGAGGTGAGGTCAATTCCCCGAACGCAGGTTCCAGCCTATCCTGCTGCAATCGCCCCCGGAAACGTTGTTCGCATCTGATTTGCGGTGCACTAGAGCCTCTGGTTCGCCGCAGTGTGAGCACCTGGCCGTTCGTCTTCGAGCCGTACGAGGCGGCGGCGCTGTCCGAGGCGAGGCGCGCGCTCGGTCACACGAACCCGCAACCATGACGAGCCGGGTGGCACGGGAGCGCTCTGCAGAGAATTCGCCTCGGCAGGTGAGGCGGAGTACCGTCGGTCGGGCTCGCAACCATCGTGACGGAGGAGCCATTCATGGTTTGCGCGGTTTGCAATACGAATGCGACGACGTGCACCCGGCTCGACTGTCCCGGACGCAACTCGCCTTTCCTGTGGCCAATTAGTGGAACGAATGCACCGCTGCAAAGCTCCCCCTTTGACCTATCGAGCGAGCCGGAAGATCAGACCTGGTACAGCGACGAGGTGATGAACCTGCTCGCAACCCAAGCCGCTCGGGACGCGCAGCACCAGGGCACGGTAGTCGACGTCGTCCCGGCGGTGCTCGGCACGAACAACACACTCGGGGTCAACTTTCTGGAGACGTTCCTCACCCACCACCTCCTCGACCGGACACAAGCACGCCCCATTTTCGTGCCGGTCAACCTGGGCGAGCGTCATTGGATCGGCCTGCATCTCGTGTTTCGGCAGGGGACGGTGGATGTCTACTATTTCGATAGCACGCAGCCTCGCTACTTGCACCGGGACGTCCAAAAAGCAGTTGCCTCGGCACTCCGCCTCACCGGGCACTCGAGCTTCGAATTCTACTACGAATTCGAGACTCCCGTGCAGCACGACGGATTCAACTGCGGGCCGTGGGTGATCGAGTGGATGCGCTACCGCCTCGGACTCACCGACTGGACTCACTCGCTTCCGAACATGAACGCGGCGCGCCAGCAGCACCGGGCCGTGCAAGGGGTCCCAGCTGCCCTCGCGCGTGACGCGGAGTCCGGCAGCTGGTGGAAGGTGCCCGATTGGCAAACGGCGTCGGTGGCGACACTCGAGCGCCTCTTGAAGCAGGACATCCTGCAACGCTTCGTTTTACCAGGAAGGCAGGCGGACGGCACGCTGATCGGGAGCGCGAAGGACCTGATCGGCAAGGGCGAGCTTCGCCTCGGCACGCTTTACCGCCGCTTTCTCGCGAGTGCGGACGCGAAGCAGCTCGCCGAGGGGCTCTTCGCCGTCCGCATTCGGCAGATCGATCGCCGCTACAAGGAGCTCAAAGCGCAGTTCCTCGGTGACACTACGAGCAAGGCCCACAAAGCCCCGAAATCCTGGCAGGAAAAGGTCCAGGGAATCGGGAAGGCGAGCAACAAGCCGTACGGCATGCTCGACCTGGCAAACGTGAACACGCCTCAGGACGGCTCCCTCGTCTTCGCCGACGTCAACGACGACGTCGCGGTGGTGGACCTATCGAGTTCGAAACTGGTCGATTGGCTGTCGCTCTCCGTGATCCTCACCATGATCCGCAAGCGCTTCGTGGCGCGGTGGCAGCAACGCAAGGGGAATCATCGGCACGTCACGGTGGTCGTTCTCCCTGGCGAAGGGCCCCCCTCTTTCTGGGCGCTGAACACCAAAGATGAACATGGAAACGGAACGACACGCATTCTCCTGCCACTTCGGGCGGAACCGCCAGCCGGCAAAAGAACCTACTCGCGCATTCGCCTCCTGGACCTGACATACGAACAACTGGGGGAGTTGATCGCCAAGCATGAGGAGGACGAGACCGAATTGCAGAAGTCCCTCGCTACGCTCCTCTGTACGCTGGGGGGCGGTGACGCCAGGACGCTCGGTCGCGTGTTACTCGCGCTCATGTCGCCATTCGCCAGCGAACAGGCGGAATGTCGTGAGGCACTCGCGAAGTTCGGCGTTCCCGTTCCCCGGATGCATTGCGTGCTCTTCCGTGGCGCGATGCTGAAAGATTACCAGTACAAGTCTCAAGCGAAGTACAAGATTCCCGTGTTCGACGAGGGGTGGGACATCAAACGAGCTCCGAAAACGGGCCCGGGAGCGAAGATCCTGAACACGAGCATCCCTGCTCTTGACCTGGCCTACTATTTCCTCGGGATCATGGTCGCGGAGGCACGCCACGCCCGGGGCGTATACGTGAGCACGGTGGACCTGCTCGAGCTCGTGGCGGCCGGTCTGATTCAACCGGCGGACCTGTTCTCGTCATTGGACGGGAACATCGAGCACGGCTGGCTCCTTCCGGGGGCCAACTTCCTCGGTGGGACGATGCCTCCCGAATTGAAGCGACTGGCGATGCCGCTCGTGGGGTCCGTGGGGCGCTCGGTAACGTCCGTCGAGCACGTCCCAGACCCCATACGCGCCCGCGTGGGGGAGATCCTCGAACGGTACGGAGATGATGAAACGACGATCGATGACCCGTCGCACCCCGTCTACCAGGTGCTGATGAAGTGCCTGTTCATCACGCTGCTCCGGTTTCTCGCCAAGTGCTCGAGCGATGCCGGCCCAAACGTCTCGGAGCTGCAGGGATCCCTTCGAGCGCGCCATCCGTGGCCAGTGGGGTACGAGCCGACCAAGTTCTTCTTCTGGAAGCCCCTTCTTCATGACAATGGTCCGCAGGCATCGGATCTCCTGAGTTTGCTTTTCGGCGACGAGAAGCACCCGTACGTGATAAAGAGCGATCTCGAGTACGCCGAGGAGTTGCTCGAGCAGTCCCGAGGCGTCTTGTACGGATCCGAGTTGCAGCGCTTTTCCTCGTTGTTTCGTGTAAAGCTCCGTCGCTGGACGCTTACGGACAAGGGCTGGTTCTTCACACAGGTCGTGCCGGCGTGCCTGGACGAGATCAAGTCACCACTCGGTGACCGCGTGCTCGCGATGATCGAGTACGTCGCAGACGTGTCGCTGGGTATTCATGGATGGCGCATCATCGCTCCCCCACACCAAACCGCCGAACAGTACCTCGCCAGGCTGCGATACCGGTACTCGACCGAGTTCATGATCTCTGCCTTCGAAGAGCTCTTCGAGCAACTCGCGCCTCCCGAGAAGGACTCGCATTCGAGAAAGCGGAAGCAGGGCAAACAACACAAATTCGACGACGAGGAGTATTTCCCGTCGGACGAAGAAGAGACCGACGACGAGTGGCTTTCGCGCCGGCGCCGGAAGAAGAGCCGGTAAACTCGCATTCGACACGTGAATGGGCATACGCGCACCCACTGGAAGCCGCCGAAACTGCGCACTCGTAAGAACTGCGGCAATCTCCGGGAGCCCAGGCGTCGTGCGCCCAGAGCGTTCTTCTACTTCGCAGCCACTTCGTTGGATTTTACTTGGATTCCTGAACGCGCGTCAGGTCGCGCACCTCGTTCCATGGTAGCCAGGATGCATCACCAGGTTGTTCTGTAGTCAAGCGAAACCGCCTTCCGTCCATCAGGAAACGTGAGCATACAGGAAGTCGCTTGGGGGTGGTACGGTTCCTATTGACGCCCACGGATTGAGAAAGCGCGTGCAGCGATACAGCGTTCCGTCTTTCCTCTGGACGGACGCAACGCGAAAACTGCACCGATCGACTTTCCCGGCGTTGAAGCGACGGCTCCGTGGTTCGCTGCGCGAAGGACGGGCTCCTTGCCGTCTACCTCAATGGGCCCGAGAAGAGACTCGACACAAACATGTGACACATGCCACATCCACTGCGGAACGACCGCAACGATTCGGGTGTGACCGGGTACGTTCTTCAACTGCTCGAACGCTTGCACGCAGCCGCGAGTACACGGGCGTCAGGTTCTCCGTCTACGATCCCGTAGACTTGGCATCGCCGGAGCGCTCGCAACATGGAGCGGGCTCACCCAGAGTCTCCGAGCTTGATTTATCGCCAACGATCTCGATTGGCCGTGTGCCGAAGGCACGGCGCCCCCCGCGCGCGGCAACGACGCCACGTGATATCCCCCACGCGCCAAGCCGCGAACAACACTACCGAAAGCCCGACGGGTGGCCCAACCCGCGCCTGAAACCGCGACGGGCTCGCTCGAGCGGCGTATGCTGCGGCGGTCGTTTCGCGATCGATTCGGTGATCGCGCACGCAGGAGGGTAGCCATGGATAGGAGTGCGAAGGGATTTCGGCTCGAGCGTAGGGAGTTGGGGATTGGTTTGGCGGTGGGGGCGATCGCGGCGATGCTGCCGCGGTCGGTTGCGGCGAAATGGCATCGGCCGCGAACGGTGCGGTTGGTGACGATTCCGGCGGTTCAAAGTGGCGGGCTGCTCGACGAGTTGGTGGCGACGTTCGAGGACGAGACGCGGTACACGGTCGAGGTGGCGGTGAGCACGGATCCGTATGGGCAGGCGCGCGCGGGGGCGGCGGATATCGTGTTTTCGCACCTGGGGTTCGTCGATTCGCAAGAGTTCGTGCAGAAGGGGTTCGGGCGCTGGCCGCAGTGCATCTTCTCCAACATCGTGATTTTCGTGATTCCGCCGAACGATCCGGCGGGGATTCGGGGGCTCACGGATCCGGTCGAGGCGTTTCGGCGAATTGCGGAGACGGAGTCGCCGTTCATCCTCAACAATCTGGGCGAGATCGTGTTCGTGGTGGACACGCTGTGGAACGCGGCGGGGCGGCCCGACAAGGCGGGGTGGTTCATCGACGAAGGGCTGCAAGGGCCGGCCGCGATGCAGGCGGCCGCCGCGCGCGGCGGATACAGCGCGTGGGGGCTGCATCCGTTCTTGATGCTGCAACAGCAGCAGAACCTGCCCTTGGAAGCGAAGCTGTTCGACGACTCGCTGTTTCAGCGCATCATCGCCTCCGTGGTCGTGAACCCGGCGAAGGTCCGCGGCGTCAACCTGCACGGAGCGCTGGCGCTCGAGACCTTCCTCATCGCTCCCGAAACGCAAGCGCAGATCCGCGCCTTCCGGCACCCGAGCTTCGACAGGCCGATCTTCTGGCCTGCCGCGAACAACAACGACAACTAGCGCGACGAACGGTCGGCAACGCGCCGAAAGATGCGGAGACCAACATCGGACGGAGTGCCCGCTGGGGAGGAGCCCCGCCGAACTCCCTTCGGGGCTACGGGGCGGCGCGTGCCGCCCCG
>QGUH01001287.1 GCA_003242355.1 Pseudomonadota bacterium | reverse complement strand
CCGCGGTGGAGCAGTCGCGCCGCAACCGCTCGCTTGGCGCTGCGGTGAGCAGCGCGAGCGCTCGCGTGCGCGCCATCGCTTCGGCTTCCGGAGTGCTGCCGCGCGCCAGCACGGCCGTCGTGACCGTTTCCGGCGCCGCGAGCCGAGCGTCGAGGAATTGCGCGATCTCGGCGTCCGACCAACGTCGCCGGAACGCGCTCCACGCACCGCTCGCTGCACCCACGGCTCCCCCCGCGAGCCCGAGCCAGCGCAGCTCGTCCAGCCGCAGGAGCCAGAGCCCGCCGGCCGCCGCCGCCCCGAGCACTGCCCCCAAAGCGGCGTGACTCAGCGTGGCGCTGAGCAGCCGGCTCGCCCGAACGCGGCGCGCCGAGCGCCGGAAAGCGTGGCCGAAGGCGTCGGGGTCCACGAGCCTCCAGCGTACCAGAAGCCGCCTCTTCGGCGAGCGGGGCACTGCCTGCGTGGGGAGGCCCGCAAATCCCTTCGGCGGGGAGGGCGCGCGTGCCGCCTCCCTGAACGGGCTCGGAACGCCGATCGGTGGAACCGAGCGGCATTCTCGAGGGGCGTCTGGCGTCGCTCGTGCGTTGGTCGCGCATCGGGTACGCTTTCGCGCATCATGGCTTCCGGCAAGATCACCGTCCCCGAGCTTCGAGCTCGCAAACGGAACGGTCCGAAAATCGCCGTGCTCACGGCCTACGACGCGACCATCGCGCGCCTGCTCGATGCGGGCGGGGCCGACGTGCTGCTGGTCGGCGATTCACTGGGCATGGTCGTTCAGGGATTGCCGAACACCCTGCCCGTCACGCTCGACGAGATCTGTTACCACGGGCGCGCCGTGGCTCGAGGCGCCCGGCGAGCGCACGTCGTGGGCGACATGCCGTTCATGACCTTTCAGGTATCCCCCGAGCGCGCGCTCGACGCCGCCGGGCGCATGATGAAGGAGGGCGCGTTCGAGGCGGTGAAGCTCGAGGGCGGCGCGCGGTATGCCGAGCACGTCCGCGCCATCGTCGGCGCCGGCATTCCGGTGATGGGACATCTCGGACTTTTGCCGCAATCGGTGCACGCGATGGGCGGTTTTCGCGTGCAAGGCCGCGACGAATCCTCCGCGCAGGCGCTGCTCGCGGACGCGCGGGCGCTCGAGGAAGCGGGCGCGTACGCAATCGTGCTCGAAGGCATGCCGAGCGAGCTCGCCCGGCGCATCACCGAGGTCGTTTCCGTCCCGACGATCGGTATCGGCGCGGGGCCGCACTGCGACGGGCAAGTGCTCGTGTGTTACGATTTTCTGGGCATGTATTCCGAGGTTCGGCCGAAGTTCGTCAAGCGCTTCGCCGAAATCGGCGAGGCCATCGTCGAGGCCACGCACCGCTACGTGGCCGAGGTCCGGAGCGCGGCGTTTCCGGCGGCCGAGCACTCGTTCGGGGGCGGTCCGCTGCGTCCGAAGCCCCTGTCCGAGGAGTCGTACACAGCGCCGCCTCCACGAAGCGCGGGGCCGGCGTACGGGCCAGCCGACGAGGATCCGTCGTGACGCTCGTCGTTCACCGCACGGCCGCCGAGTTTCGTCGCGCCTGCGATGCCGTGCGTGCAGGGGGCGCGACGCTCGGGCTTGTGCCCACCATGGGGGCCTTGCACGCGGGCCACCTCGCGCTCGTCGACGCCGCGCTGGAAC
>QGUH01000276.1 GCA_003242355.1 Pseudomonadota bacterium | reverse complement strand
GACCCTTTGTTCCTCCCCCCCTTTTCTCCCCCCCTCCCCATGTCACCTCCCCACCCCCCCCCCCTGTATCCTCAGAGGTAGGCGACGGTTTCCCTAACCCGTTTGTCCTACGTTGGAATCCTCTCGGGGGCGCCATCGATGATCCAAAGCGGGACCAAGCGAGCCGATCCATCGAGTGCTGCGTCGGCAGCGAACGCCGATCGATTCGACGGATCGGCTTTCTAGTCTTCGCGGCGCATCGCGTCCAGGACGCCCGCGACTCGCAACGATGTTTCGAGCGGCGTCCTGGCGTTCGCGGAGCGACGGCTTGCGCCGCCGATCCTTCCCGAGCTCCCTTTCGGCGGGCTCTTCCCCACTCGTGCCCCAAACACCCTGGCGCGGAGGACCGCGCGGGGTCAGTCGAGCAGGCCGTCGGCGCTCAAGAGCTCGCGGTTGATGGTGACGGCGGCTTCGGCGGCTTCGGCGGCGGCGACGATGACCTGGAAGACGTCGCGCGAGGCGTCCCCCACGACGTAGAGGCCGGGGACGGAGGTTTTGCCGGTTTTCGCGTCGACTCGGCAGTTCCAGGCGTCGGCGTCGCACCCGAGCCTCAGGGCGAGGTCGGAGCGCAGGTGGCACGCGGTGTTGAAGAAGAGCGCCGCGCATTCGAGGGGAGGGCCAGACTCGAACACGACGCGTTCGAGCCAATCGCGCCCTTCTAGGCATACGATGCGTTCGGTGCGCACCGGAACGCCGTGGCGCGCGAGCTTCGTCGAGCAGCGATCGCTGAGCCCCGACGGACCGTCGGTGCACAGCACGACGGAGCGGCTCCAGAGCAAAAGCTCGAGCGCGAGGCCCGCTCCCTTGGCGTCGCCGCGCCCGTACACCGCGAGGGGTCGATCGCGCACTTCCCAGCCGTCGCAGTACGGGCAGTGGTGAACGCCGCGTCCGAAGAACGTCTCGAACCCCGGGATCTCGGGGAGCTCGTCCACGACGCCGGTCGCGATGACCAAGCGTCGCCCCTCGGCGCTGCCGCCACCCAGGAACGTGACCTCGAAGCGATCGGGTCCCCGGTGCGCCGAAGCGACCCTGACGTCTCGGAGCTCGACCCCCTCGTAACGAGCGAGCTCCGCGCGCGCGATGCGCCGGAACTCGGTCGGGCTCACTCCATCTCGCGTCAGGTATCCGTGGATCGCGCGGGCGGCGTAGTTTCTGTACTCGCCGCTGTCGCACACGAGCACGCGACGGCGAGCGCGACCGAGCACGAGCGCCGTGCTCATTCCCGCAGGGCCGCCACCCACGACGATCACATCGTACACGGACGCATTCCTTTTCGACGTTCCCGCGTGCACAAGCACGCGACACGTGGTGCGGTTGCAAAGGACGTGCGCGCGACTCGCCCCCGGACGCCTCGCGGACGCGCTTTCCGTCCCGCGTGAGGGGCCCTTGCCACGTGTGCCCGCTGCACCCTGCCGAATGCGGGCTCGCCCAAGATCGTCGTCAGGCCGGAAGCGCGCCTCTTCGAGCGTGCCCGCTGCGACCTGGCCAGCGCTGGCTCGCTCCAGCGCGAGCAGCCCTTGCCGAGCGCGACCTCGCTCGCCCGCAAAGCGGCCTTTTCGCCCAGCGCGTCGGCTGCACCCTTCCGAGCACGGGCTCGCTCCCCCACGAGGGGGTCCTCGCCGACCGCAGGCGCGCTCCGCGGAGCCCCGCTTGACGATCGTGGCCCCGCATGTTAACAGCGTAAACATGAGCACCCGGCGACAGATTCTCGACGAGGCGCGCGAGCTGTTCCTCGAGTCCGGTCTCGCCGGGTTCTCGATGCGGGGCGTGGCGGAGCGCGTCGGCGTGACGGCGACGGCGCTCTACCGACACTTCGACGGAAAAGATGCGCTCCTGGCGAGCTTGCTCGGAGAGGCGTTCGCAACGTTCGGGAGCTATCTCGGGCGAGCGCTCGCCGGCCAAACCCCGCTCGAGCGCTTCCGGCTGACCGGGAAAGGGTACGTGGATTTCGCGCTCGATCACCCGCGCGACTACGCGCTCATGTTCCTCACCGACTGCGAGGACCTCGGCTACGAACGCATTTCCGAGGAGCTCGCTCAACGCTCGCGCGGCACGTTCGAGTTCGTGGTCGATCGCGCGAAGGAGTGCCTCGATGCCGGCGTCTTCGCGCCGCGCGATCCGCGCGAGATCGGGCTGCACGCCTGGGCGGTGCTCCACGGGCTCGTGAGCTTGTGGCTGCTGGGGCAGCTCCGACAATCCATGGATCGGACGGGCTTCGACCGGCAGGTGGAGCTCGCGATCGACCTCATCGAGCTCTCGTTGACCCGAAAAGACTCACCGCGGCGCAAGTAGCGGGCCAACATCTCTTTTTTTGTTCCACAAGTTAACACCGTAAACTTCAACACCGTAAAACAAGGAGACAGCACCATGAGCATCGTTCTGGGACGACACACGGCAGTGCGCGACGACGGGATCGTCGTCTTCCTCATCGGCATGCGCATCAATCGTTGGTGGCAGATCCATCGTTGGCTGCCCGTCGCGCTCGCCATGCCCCGCATGCTCCGGGAGCTCGCTCGGCGACCCCAGTCCGGCCTCTTGGGAGTGCGACCAGGCGTAAGCTGCATGGTGCAGTACTGGGAGTCGACCGAGAAGCTGCTCGCCTACGCGAACGACCGCAACGGGGAGCACTACCCGGCGTGGGCCGCCTTCTACCGCCGAGCGGCGAAGAACGAAGCCGTGGGCATCTGGCACGAAACGTACGTCGTGCCTCGCGGCAGCTTCGAGTCGATGTACGTCAACGTGCCGGCGCAGGGACTCGGAGCGTTCAGCACACTGGTTCCCGCGCAGGGGCGCCTCGCGCGGGCTCGCGATCGCCTCGCGCTCGCCGCGCCCCCGGCGAACAGCGCCGCAACGGAGCTCGGCACCGCCGGGCAGAGCACGGACGCCGAGCCGGCCCCAACGGCGTCTCGAGACTTCCAGGCCTGACTTCTGGCACAACTGTCCCATGACGATTCAGGAGGTGGTCCTCGAGCGCGGGGCGCTCACGCTGGAGGAGGTCGAGCGCGTCGCACGCGGCGGGGCCAAGGTGGCGCTCGGGCCGACGGCGCTCGCGTGCCTCGCGAGCTCCCGCGCGACGCTCGAGGCCGCGCTCGATGCCGGCGAGGTGCTCTACGGAGTGAACACGGGGTTCGGCTCGCTCTCGCAGAAGCGGGTCCGCCCGCCCGAGCTCCGCGAGATCCAAAAAAACCTGTTGCGCTCCCATGCTTCGGGCGTGGGCGAGCCGCTCGCGCCCGAGATCGTGCGGGCCATGCAGCTCTTGCTCGTTGCCTCGCTCTGCCGCGGTCTTTCGGGAGTTCGCCCGCTCTTGGCGGAGCGGCTGGTGCAGCTCTTGAACGCGAACGTCGTGCCGATCGTGCCGTCGGTGGGCTCGGTCGGCGCCTCGGGCGATTTGGCGCCGCTCGCGCACGCGGCGCTGATTCTGATTGGCGAGGGTGAAGCGTGGTACGACGGCGCTCGCCTCGATGGCCGCACGGTCCTGTCGCGCCTCGGTCTCGAGCCGCTCGAGCTCGAAGCGAAAGAGGGGCTCGCCCTCATCAACGGAACGCATTTGATGGCGGGCATCGGGGCGCTGGCGCTGCTCGACATCGAGCGGCTGTTCGCTGCGGCCCTCTGTGCAGCGGCGATGTCCATCGATGCGTGCCGCGGCACGGACGCATTCCTCGACGACCGCGTCCACGCGGCCCGGGGCCAGTCGGGGCAGCGCGAAGTGGCCGAGCGGCTGCGCGCGCTCATCGCCGGCAGTCAAATCGTTCCGAGCCACTTGCACGACGATCCGCGGGTGCAGGATCCGTATTCGCTGCGCTGCGCCCCGCAGGTGCTCGGCGCAGCGCTCGATGCGATCACGTTCGCGCGCGGCATCGTCGCGCGCGAGCTCGGCGCCGTGACCGACAACCCGCTGGTGTTCGACGAGAGCTCGAACACGCGGCGAGTCGTCGCAGCCGGAAACTTCCACGGCATGCCGTTGGCCATGGCCTTCGACCTGCTGCTGGTCGCGCTCGCGCACGTTGCCGGAATTTCCGAGCGCCGCGTCTATTACATTCTGGCCGCGTCGGACGCGGAGAATCGCCTGAACCCGCACCTTTCGCCCGACCCCGGACTGCACTCGGGGCTGATGATCACCCAGTACGTGGCAGCCGCCTGCTGCAACGAGCTCGTCGGGCTCGCCACGCCGGCGAGCGTCGCCAACATCCCCACGAGCGCAGGGATGGAAGACTACAACTCGTTCGGGGCGAATTCTGCCCTGAAGCTCCGGCGCGCCATCGAGCGCACCCGCCAGGTGGTGGCCATCGAGCTGCTCTGCGCGGCCGAAGCCCTGGAGTATCAGCGTCCGCTTCGCTCCGGGTGCGGCGTGGAACGCGCCCATGCGGAAGTTCGCAGCGTGGTCACGAAGCGCGTCGCCGATCGCCCCCCGGCACCCGACATCCACGCCATCGAGACGCTCATCGCGCACGGTCGCTTCAGCGCGTAGCGGTGGTACATTCGTGGGAAGAGCCATGAGCCCGAACGACGAGATTCCGGGCGCTTCCCGCGCGCGCGTCGTGCGCGCCCCGCGCGGTCCCACGCGCAGCTGCAAAACCTGGGAAATCGAGGCCGCCCTCCGCATGCTGATGAACAACCTCGATCCGGAGGTGGCCGAAGATCCGGCGCGGCTCGTCGTCTACGGCGGCCGCGGCCAAGCCGCTCGCTCCTGGGAAGCGTTCGACGCGATCGTGCGCTGTTTGCAGCGGCTCGAAGCGGACGAAACGCTGCTCGTCCAATCCGGAAAACCCGTGGGTGTTCTGCGCACGCACGAGGACGCGCCGCGCGTGCTCATCGCCAATTCGAACCTCGTTCCGCACTGGGCCACGGAGGAGCACTTCGACGCGCTCGCCCGCAAGGGGCTCATCATGTTCGGCCAGATGACGGCCGGTTCCTGGATCTACATCGGCACGCAGGGGATCCTCCAAGGCACCTTCGAGACGTTCGCGGCCTGCGCGCGCCGGCACTTCTCGGGATCGCTCGCCGGGCGGCTCGTGGTGACGGCCGGGGCCGGCGGCATGGGAGGCGCACAGCCGTTGGCCGTCACGATGAACGACGGAGTGTGTCTCGTCGCGGACGTGGACGTCGAACGGCTCCGCCGACGCATGGCGACGCGCTACCTCGACGAGATCGCCCCGAGCCTCGACGCCCCGACCAACGCGCCCCGAACCCCCCCCGCGCAACAACGCGCGGTGTCGGTCGGCGGGGTCCCCACCCGGGTCGAGCTGCTCGAACGCCTCGTCGAGCGCGGGATCACGCCGGACGTGCTGACGGATCAGACTCCGGCACACGATCCCGGAAGCTACGTTCCCCTGGGGCTCACGCCGGCTTCGGCGGCCGAGCTCCGCGAACGCGACCCGCGCGCGTACGTCGCTCGCAGCCTCGAGACGATGGCACGCCACGTGCGCGCGATGCTCGCGCTCCAGCAGCGCGGGAGCGTCACGTTCGATTACGGAAACAACCTGCGCCAGCGCGCGTTCGACGCCGGCGTCGCGGATGCATTCGCCTTCCCCGGGTTCGTACCGGCCTACATTCGTCCGGAGTTCTGCCTCGGGCGCGGACCGTTCCGCTGGGCGGTGCTGTCGGGCGATCCGGAAGACGTCTTCCGCATCGACGAAGCGTTGCTCGAGCTGTTTCCCGAGGACGCGACGCTCGCGCGCTGGCTCGGTCTCGCCCGCTCGCGCGTCGCCTTTCAGGGGTTGCCGGCGCGCATCTGCTGGCCCGGCCTCGGCGAGCGACACCGGGCCGGTTTGCTCTTCAACGACCTCGTTCCGCGAGGCGCCGTCTCCGCGCCGGCGTTGTCG
>QGUH01000275.1 GCA_003242355.1 Pseudomonadota bacterium | reverse complement strand
GTTCCGAAATGCGCTGCGAGCCGCCGCGCTCCGAGGATCGTCCATGAACATCGTCGTCTTCTGTCACTCGCTGCTGTCCGACTGGAATCACGGCAACGCCCACTTCCTCCGTGGGCTCGTGACGGAGCTCGCGCTCCGAGGCCACCGCGTGCGCGCCTACGAGCCCGAGGACGCCTGGAGCGTCGAAAACCTCGTCGCCGAGGCGGGCGAAGCAGCCCTTCGATCGGCGCTCGAACGGTATCCGATGCTCGACGTTACCCGCTATCGGCTCGAGGCGCTCGACGTCGAGGCGGCCACGGACGGCGCCGATCTCGTGATCGTTCACGAATGGAACGATCCGCGGCTCGTCAGGCAGCTGGGTCGCCTCCGCGCGCGTGCGGCGACGTCGTTCAAGCTGCTCTTTCACGACACCCACCACCGCAGCGTCACGGAGGGGCGCTGGCAGGCGGAGCTCGATCTGTCGGGTTACGACGGGGTGCTCGCGTTCGGCGAGGCGCTCCGCGAACGGTATCTGTCCGCAGGGTGGTCCGAACGCGTTTACACCTTCCACGAAGCGGCGGACGTGCGCGTGTTCCGGCCGATGCCCGACGTCGCGCCCGAGCGCGATCTCGTGTGGATCGGCAACTGGGGCGACGAGGAGCGGACGCAGGAGCTCTCCGAGTTCGTCTTCCGCCCTGCGCGCGTGCTCGGGCTGACCGGGAGCGTTCACGGCGTGCGGTATCCGGACGCGGGGCTTGCCGCCGTGCGAGACGCGGGCCTTTCCTTCGAAGGATGGCTGCCGAACTACGAGGTTCCTCGGGTCTTCGCGCGCCATCGCGTCACCGTGCACGTCCCGCGTCGGCCGTACGCGGAACGACTCCCGGGGATTCCCACGATTCGCGTGTTCGAAGCGCTCGCCTGCGGCATCGCGCTCGTCAGTGCACCGTGGGACGACTCGGAATCCTTGTTCCGTGCGGACGACTTCTGGATGGTCCGCGACGGAAGCGGGATGCAGCGTGCCTTGCGTTGGTTGCTCTCGGACGCGGAGGCGCGGGCGGAGCTCGCGCGCCGGGGACGCGAAACCGTTCTCGCTCGACATACCTGTGGGCACCGCGCCGATCAGCTCCTCGGCATCGCCGAGGAGCTCGGGGTCGCGCGCTCGCGTCTCGGCGACCCGATTCGTCGGGCGGTTCCGGAGGCGGCGCTGTGGGATTGAAACTTGCCTTCTTCGGCTCGAGCTTGGTCTCGGCCTACTGGAACGGCGCGGCGACGTATTATCGCGGCATCTTGCGCGCTCTCGCGACGCGCGGGCACCACACCGCATTTTACGAGCCGGACGCATACGGCCGCCAACAACACCGGGACATCCCCGATCCCGAGTGGGCGCGCGTGGTCGTGTATCGCGGCGAGGACGGTCTAGCGAAAGCCCTGGACGAAGCGCGCGCCGCCGACGTGCTCGTCAAGGCGAGCGGCGTGGGCGTTTTCGACGAGGTGCTCGAACGGGCCGTGCTCGAGCAGCGGCGTCCGGGCCAACTCGTCGTCTTCTGGGACGTCGACGCGCCAGCGACGCTCGCACGCCTGGAAGCGAATCGCGACGATCCGTTCCGGGCGCTCGTCCCGCGCTACGACGCCATCTTCACCTACGGAGGGGGGCCGCCCGTGGTCGCCGCGTACACCAAGTTCGGCGCGCGCGCGTGCTTCCCCATCTACAACGCGCTCGACCCGGACACGCATCACCCATCCGAACCCATCGCGCGTTTCCGCGCGGATCTCGGCTTTTTGGGCAATCGCTTGCCGGATCGCGAGGCGCGTGTGGATCGCTTCTTCTTCGAGACGGCACGCAGCATGCCGGAGCGGACCTTCGTGCTCGGAGGGAGCGGCTGGGACGACAAGCCGATGCCCGTGAACGTCCGCTACGCCGGGCACGTGTACACGCACGAGCACAACGCGTTCAACGCGTCGTCGCTCGCGGTGCTCAACGTGAACCGCGAGAGCATGGCGGCACTCGGCTACTCTCCCGCGACGCGCGTTTTCGAAGCCGCGGGCGCGGCCGCCTGTATCGTGAGCGACGCGTGGCCGGGCATGGAGTATTTCCTCGAGCCCGGGCGGGAAGTGTTGATTGCCGAGGATGCGGCGGGGGTGGTCGAGCACTTGAAGCGGCTCACGCCGGAGTCGGCGCGTCGTGTCGGTGAGGCGGCGCGGCGACGGGTGCTGGCGGAGCACACGTACGCGCAACGGGCCCTCGCCGTCGAGCGCGCGCTCGTGGGACATCGCCTGGAGCTTTCGGCATGAGCGAACCGTTGCGTCTCGCCTTTCTCGGGCTTTCGATCACCTCGTCGTGGGGCAACGGGCACGCGACGACTTATCGAGCGCTGGTGCGAGCGCTCGCCGAGCGCGGCCACGACGTCGCTTTTCTCGAGCGCGACGTCCCCTGGTATCGCGACAACCGTGACGATCCGAGTCCTTCCGGGTGCCGTCTCTCGCTCTACGATTCTCTCTCCGATCTCGCCCAGCGCTTCCACCAGACGGTGCGAGAAGCGGACGCGGTCGTCGTTGGCTCCTACGTCCCGGACGGCCCCGAGGTCTTGCGCTGGGTGCTCGACACGGCGCGCGGCCTCAAGCTCTTTTACGACATCGATACGCCGGTCACGCTCGGCAAGCTCGAGCGCTGCGAGGCCACGTACGTCGCTCCCGAGCTCTTGCCGGAGCTCGACGCGTATCTCTCGTTCACCGGCGGACGGGCGCTCCGCATTCTCGAGCAACGGTTCGGGGTCCGGTGCGCGCTCCCGCTCTACTGTTCCGTGGACGAGGTTGCCTATCGGCCTTTGGGCGCTCCGCCGTTCCGGGAGCTCGGCTATCTCGGGACGTACAGCGTGGACCGCCAGCCCGTGCTCGAGCGCCTGCTGTTCGAGCCGGCGCGACGGTTCGCGAACCGTCGTTTCGTGGTGGCGGGCTCGTGCTATCCGCCGATCGAATGGCCGTCGAACGTCGAGCGGGTGGAGCACGTCCCGCCGCGTGAGCACCCCGCGTTCTACGGTTCGTCGCGCTTTACCCTGAACATCACGCGAAGAGACATGGTGCGCCTCGGGTACTCGCCGAGCGTACGCCTGTTCGAAGCGGCTGCGTGTGGCGTTCCGATCATCAGCGACGTCTGGCCCGGCATCGAGACCTTCTTCACGCCGGGCGACGAAATCCTCCTCGCGAGAAACGGCGGCGAGGTCACCGACTACCTTTCGTTCTCGGGCGACGCAGAGCGGCGGCGGATCGCGGAGCGCGCGCGCGAGCGCGTGCTTTCCGAGCACACGGCGCGTCACCGCGCTCGGTTGCTCGAACGGTATCTCGAGTCCCTCGCGGCGCCCTCGCGCGGCACCCCGCGGCGTTCGGCGCTGCGGGACGACCTCTGCGAGGGGTACCCGAGCGACGTCGCATCCTTCTCGGAAGGCTGAGGTATGAGCGACCTCGAGCGAGACATCGAACGATTGGGACCGTGGTTCCACAATCTGCACCTGCCCGACGGGACGCAGACGAACCCAGCGCATCCTCTCGGCGATTTTCCGAGCTTCAAGTGGCAGAAGCTCGCTCCGCACCTACCGGAGGATCTCTCCGGAGCCACCGTGCTCGACATCGGCTGCAACGCGGGGTTCTACAGTCTCGAGCTCGCCAAGCGGGGCGCCGAGGTGACCGCCATCGACGTCGATCCCCACTACTTGGAGCAGGCGCGTTGGGCCGCCGAGCGCTACGGGCTCGCTCGCTCGATTCGCTTTCGAGAAGGGCAGGTCTACGAGCTTGCACGCGCGAATCGGCAATGGGACATCGTGTTGTTCCTCGGCGTGCTCTACCACCTGCGCTACCCGATGCTCGGGCTCGACATCGTTTCCCGCTGCGTGCGCCGCACGCTCGTCGTGCAGAGCTTCGAGGTGCCCGGAGACGAAATCGAGCACGCTCCCGAAAATCTCGAGCTCGAGAATCGGGAGCCGCTCGCGCGTCCGGGCTGGCCGCGGCTCGCTTTCATCGAGCACAGCCTGGCCGGCGATTGCACGAACTGGTGGGCCCCCAATCGCGCGTGCATGGAGGCGATGCTGCGATCCACGGGAATGCGCGTGGTCTCGCGACCGCTCGAGGAGTTCTACGTGTGCGAGCCGGATCCGGACCAGCCCTCGAGCATGTGGTCCTGGAACGAAGACGAATACTGGGCGGCCACGGGCGGCCGGCCCTAGAACGGAGAACGTACGGCGACCCGGAGCGGAAGCGTCGAGTTTTGCGCGCCGCCTCGGGTCGTTGCTCCCTGCCTCGGTACATCGACCCGGAGTGGAATCCGGGTCGATGTACTGACGTCGTTGCCGCACGCGCCATTCGTGCGGACCCAGGGAGGCTTCGGTCAGGCCGCGCGGACGCCGGCTCGCGCCATGTCCCGGCTGTTCATGCCGAACTTGGCCATCCGGTACCGGATTTGATCCCGCGTGAGGCCGAGCAAGGAGGCCGCACGCGTCTGATTGCCGGAGGCCAGGCGCAGCGCTTGCGCCAACACCTCGCGTTCGAGCTCGCGGAAGTCGATGCCCTGCGAGGGGAGCCGGTAATCGAGACCGGGGCGGGAGCCCGTGAGCTGTGGGAAATGCGCGACGTCGAGGACTTCCGAATCCGTGAGGAGCACGGCCCCTTCGAGGAGGTTCGCGAGCTCGCGCACGTTCCCGGGCCAGGAGTACTCGACCAGGCGTTTCGTCGCGGCTTCCGACAGGGTCCGCGGCTTCGAGCCGGAGGTCGCTGCGATGCGGTTCAGGAAGTGCGTGGCGAGCAACGGGATGTCGCCGCGCCGCTGGCGCAGCGGTGGAATGCCGATCGTGACCACCGCGAGGCGGTAGGCGAGCTCGCGCTTGAGCGAGCCTTCGCGAACGGCAGCGTCGAGATTTTGGCTCGATGTCGCAATCACGCGTGCTTCGGAGACCAGATCGGTCGTGCCGCCGACGCGGCGGAACGTGCGCTCCTGAACGAATCGGAGCAGCTTGGACTGCAGCGACGCCGGAACGTCGACGATTTCGCCGAGGAGGAGTGTCCCGCCGTCGGCCTGCTCGGCGAGGCCCCGCCGAACCTGGCCGCCGCTCGTCTCGTAACCGAAAAGCTCGGCCTCGAGCGCCTCCGGAGACGTCGCGGAGGCCGCGGAGAGCTGAACGAGCGGACCACCCTGATTCGTCTCGGCGTGCAGCAAACGCGCGACGGTGTCCTTGCCGCTTCCACTCTCGCCCGTGATGAGGACGCTCGTCGTCGGCCGCGCCTTGAGCCGTTGAATGGCGTCGCGGATCGCTTTGATTTCGGCGGACTCGCCGATCAAAACCGGCGGAGGCTCGGGAGAGGGCGGGATGCTCGAGCGCCGCGAGATGCCGTGATCCTCGCTCAGGGCGCGCTGCACGAGGATCGAAACCTCTTCCGGTGTGAGCGGCGGCCGAGTCACGTAGTAGGCGCCTTCCTTGAGCGCCTCCAGGGTCTCGCTCGGCGAGCTCGAGACCATGATGACGGGGGGGATCGGATTGGCCGCCTTCAGCTCCCGAAGGAGCCGCAGGGGCGAGGTGTCCTCGGGCGGCTCACACAAAACGACTGCGTCCGCCCCCTCCCGGAAACAATCAATCACCTGCGCTGCCGTGTCGCATTCGACGACGTCGTAACCGTCCGCGTCCAAACGGCTACGGACCCGTTCGCGTTCCGCTTGATCTGAGTCGACGAGGAGAACCCGTTTCATCCCTACCTCCGAGATCCGGTTGGCTCGGTGCCGCCAAACCGGAGTCCGATGTTGAGCAGCGCAGTTGGCCTGCGCTGCAGGGCACGCGGAATGCAGAGTCCGTGCCGTCTCTTCGCGCAGCGCGCGGCAGCGTGGAGACACTCGTTCTCCG
>QGUH01000274.1 GCA_003242355.1 Pseudomonadota bacterium | reverse complement strand
GGGCGGGCCGTGGCGCGCTTCCTCGACATCCCGAGCTGCTCACCCATCGCCCCCGAGAGCGGTGCCGAGGTCGTCTTGGAGGGCGGCGCCATCGACGTGGACGGCGAAGGGACGCTGCTCACGACCGAAGAGTGCTTGCTCGACGGCACGCACGCGCGCAACCCCGAGCTCGGACGCGCGGGCCACGAGGCCGTGCTCCGCGAATCCCTCGGGGTGAGCCGTGTGCTCTGGCTCGGCCGCGGCATCGCTGGCGACGACACCGGCGGCCACGTCGACGACTTCGCGCGCTTCGGTCCCGGGAGAACGATCCTGCTCGCCCAGGGGCCCGCCGGGCCGATGCGAATCACCGCGTGCTCGAAGAGGCGCGGGAACGCCTCGAAGGCGCTCGCAACGCCAAGGGCCAAAAGCTCGAGATCGTGCGGCTGCCGATGCCGGAGCCGGTGGCCTTCGACGGGCAGCGCTTGCCGGCGAGCTACGCCAACTTCTACGTGGGCAACGCGGCCGTTCTGGTGCCGACCTTCAACGACCCGAACGACCGGGTCGCGCTCGGCATTCTGGGCGAGGTGTTCCGAGATCGACCGGTAGTCGGCATCCACGCGCGCGACCTGGTGCTCGGCCTCGGCACCCTGCATTGCAGCACCCAGCAAGAACCGGGGTGACCCGCCGCCGTTCGGGCGGCGCCCTGCCGTCGTCACTTCGGCGGGTAGGGGCGGCGCGCGCCGCCCCTCCGAGACGGGCCTCGGGACGCCGAGCGGTCGAACCGATCGGCGCTTCGGGAGCGCGCAAATTCGGCCCGGGGACCTTTCCCCTGTAGTAAACAAGGGCGCCTTGAGCCTTCCGAACGTCTTTCGTGGCCTCGCCAGCGCGCGGGCGCGTGCGGCCGCCGTCGGGCTCGTGCTCGTCGCCGGGTTCGTGCTCCTCGGCTGGGTCGGCCACCGCCATTACCCGATTCAGGAGTGGCTGTTCTTTCGTTACGCCGGGTATTGGCTCGCCGTGCTCGTGTGGGCGGCGTCCTCGACCGGCGTCGGCGCGCTCGTGCTCGAGCGGGTCGTGCGCCTGCGGCTCCCGTTGCTCGAGCAGATCTTTCTTTCGTTCGTTCTCGGAGTCTTCGCGTTCGAGTGGGCGATGTTCCTGGCCGGCGTGGTCCAGGCCTATCGGCAACCGACCTTCTTCCTCGTGCCGCTCGCCTTTCTCGCCATCGGCAGCTCCGCGCTCGTCCGCTCGTTCGAGCGTGCTCGGCGCGTGATCGAACGGCGGCCACCGCGCGTCACTCCGTTCCATCTCCTGGTGTCGGCGTTCGGACTGATCGCGTTCGGGATGATCTACTTCTTGGTGCTCACTCCCGAGAACGTGCAGTTCGACTCGCGCTGGAAGCACATGGCGCTGGCGGAGGACTACGTCGTGCATGGCGGGCTCCGCCGCGCGACGGAGGGCTGGGCCTTTTCGGCGCGCCCGCACATGACCTCGTATCTGTTCGTGTGGGCGTTCCTCGCGCCGAAGGCGCGTCTGTTCGATCAGATGGTGCTCTCGGCGCACCTCGAGTTCTTCACGTTCGCCGTGACCACGCTGGTCGGCGTTCCCGCGCTCGTGCGCAGGCTCGTTCCGTCCGCCGATCCGACGGTGGTATGGGCGGCGCGTTTCCTCTTCCCCGGCGTTTTCCTCTACGATAGCTCCCTCTCCGGGGGCACGGACCACTTCGGCGCTCTGTACGGGCCGGCAATCGCGGTCGCATCGTTCGAGACGCTCCGACGGTTCGAAGTGCGCCGGGTCGCGTTGGTCGCCTGCCTCGTCGCGAGCGCGATCATGGTCAAAGAGACCGCGGCGCTGCTGCTCGCGCCTTTCCCCCTCGCAGTGCTCGCCGTGCGGTGGGGCATGGAAGCGTGGCGCGCGTTCCGGCAGCCGAGCTCCGCCGCCCAAAAGCGCGCTCTGTGGCTCGTGCCGGCCGTCGCGCTCGGCGTCGGGTTGTTCGTGAGCATCCCCTTCTGGCTCAAGAACGTCGTCTTCTATCACAATCCCGTTTACCCCAGCTTGAGCTCGGTCTTCCCCTCGACTCCCTGGTCGGAGGCGGCCGCGTACAAGTTCAAGTGGGGCTATCAGGAAGGCCAGATGTGGGCGCCGTCGCGGGACCTCGATGGCTTGCTCGAGACCTTCGCCGCGCTCTTCACCTTTTCGTTCGTCCCGAACGACTGGCCGCGGTTCCACCGCGACGTTCCCGTTTTCGGCTCGCTCTTCACGCTGCTCGTCCCGGCGCTCCTCTTTCTGCGGGGCACGCGGCGCGTGTGGCTCGTCGTGCTCTGGGTGCACCTCGGCGTCTTCGCCTGGTACTCCGTGCATCACCAGGACCGCTACCTGCAAGGCATCGTGCCGCTGATGGCGGCGTCGGTTGCCGCGACGTTGGTCCTGATTTTCCGCACGTTCGGCGTTCTGGTGAAGAGCGCGGCCGTGGCGCTCGTCGGTCTTCAAATCGTGTGGGGCGGGGACGTCTACTTCATCCAAACCCACGCGATGATTCGCTCGCCGATCAAGGAGGTGGTCGATCTTCTGAGCAGCGGGTTCGAGCGGAAGTACGAAAGCCGCTTCGACGTGCAGAAGCGGTACCAGAAGATTGGCGCCGCGCTTCCGAAGGACGCCCGCGTGCTCTTTCACGAGCACAACATGCACCTCGGCGTGGGCCGAGAAACCGTGCTCGACAAACATCAATGGCAGTTCGCCATCGACTACGCCGGGGAGGGATCGCCCGAAGCCATTCGCGAGCTCTTGCGCGGGCTCGGCGTCACGCACGCCTGGTACGTGCCGAAGCGGAGCGACACCATCGACTCCCTGGCCGGTGATCTCTTGTTCCACGAATTCGTCACGCACCACGCCGTCGATCGGCGCCGCGTCGGCGGCGGGGTTCTGGTTCGGATCCCGGATCGGCCGCTCGAGAGCGAGTTCCGGGACGAGGTGGTGGTGCTCTCGTGCCGGAGCGCTCCCCGGCCTGGGCTGTACCGCGTTTCCGCCCTGGCGCGTCCGCCGTACGGGCCAGACAAGACCAAGTTCGGGCGCCCCTTGCGCGCGGCACCGGATTTCGACGCGGCGCTCGCGTTCCTGCCCGACGCCACGTTCGCCGTCTTCGAAAAGCGGTGCAGTAAGCGGCCGCCGCGGGAGCTGACGGCCGACTTCGAGCGGCTCGTCGAAAGGAAGCGCGAAGAGATTTGGCGGCGCAAGGACTCGGGCCGCAGCTTCTCGCCCATGGAGGACCCCGAGCCGGATGAGCAGGGGGCGTTCGAGGACGATTCCGAGGCTGGCCCTGCGACGGACTCGAGTCCAGAATAGCCGCCCTGGCGTTCGGCATGAAGCTCATCATCCAAATCCCCTGCTTCAACGAGGAGGCGACACTGCCGATCGCGCTCGCCGACCTGCCGGAGAAGGTTTCCGGTATCGATTCGATCGAGGTGGTGGTGATCGACGACGGGAGCACGGACGGCACCGCGGAAGTCGCGCGTCGCGCCGGCGCTCACGTGGTGGGCTTTCGCAAGAACCAGGGGCTGGCGCGGGCGTTCATGCTCGGCATTCACACCTGCCTCGAGCGGGGTGCGGACATCATCGTCAACACCGACGCAGACAATCAGTATTGCGCCGCCGACATTCCGCTTCTGGTGCAGCCGATCCTGGATGGTCGCGCCGATCTCGTGATTGGGGCGCGCCCCATTTCCGAGATTCGCCACTTCTCGATGACCAAGAAAATTCTCCAGCGCTTCGGCAGCTGGGTGGTTCGCCGCGTGAGCGGCACGGACGTCGCGGACGCGCCCAGCGGTTTCCGCGCCATCTCCCGAGATGCGGCGCTCGCGTTGAACGTGTTCAACGACTACACGTACACGCTGGAGACGGTGATTCAAGCGGGGCAGAAGGGGCTTCGGGTCGTGTCCGTGCCCATTCGCGTCAACGAGGATTTGCGGCCGTCGCGGCTGGTGAAGAGCATCGCGAGCTACGTGAAGCGCTCGATATTCACGATGTTTCGCATTTTCATCGTGTATCAGCCGCTTCGCTTCTTCCTGTTCGTGGGCTCCGTCCCGTTCCTCTGCGGTGTGGCTCTCGGGGTTCGCTTCCTCGCCGAGTACTTCCGCAGCGAGGGGGACGGACACGTTCAGTCGTTGATCCTCGCGGCCGTGCTGCTCATCATCGGCTTCGTGACGTTCCTGCTCGGCATCTTGGCCGACCTGCTCAGCGTCAACCGGCGCCTCCTGGAAGAGCTCCAGCGCCATCACCGCAGTCGGTTGTCGGGAACGGGGGCGCGCGACCACGGTGAAGACGCCCCGGTTCGGCGCTTGTACGAGGTCAGCGCGTCGCGGCAGGCTCGGCCCGATTGATGCGTCCCGAACTGCCCTCCGAGTTCCGAGCTCCGTCGGTGGAGCTCAGCGTGGTCTCCCCGATGTTCAACGAGGAGACCAACGTACGGCCCTTCGTTCGCGCCGTCGTCGACGTGCTGGATCCCACCGGCATCGACTACGAGATCATCCTCGTGGACGACGGGAGCCGAGACGGCACCTGGCAGGCCATCGCCGAGGCGGCCCGGACCAACCCCCGCGTGCGGGGCCTCAGCTTGTCTCGCAACTTCGGGCACCAGGGCGCCTTGCTCGCCGGCATGTGCCACGCGCGGGGGCGTGCCGTGGTGACGATGGATGGCGACCTGCAGCATCCGCCGGCGCTCGTTCCCGAGCTCGTTGCGGCGTGGCGCGAGGGCTACAAGGTCGTCAACACGCGTCGCTTCGACAGCACGGACACGAGCTGGTTCAAGCGCGCGAGCTCGCGCTGGTTCTATCGCCTCTTTTCGCGCGTTTCCGGGGTGACGATGGAGGCCGGGGCCTCGGATTTCCGGCTGCTCGATCGCATGCCCCTCCAGGCCCTGATCAGCATGGGCGACGCGGATCTGTTCGTGCGCGGCATCGTCAGCTGGCTCGGATTCAAGACGAAGACGATTCCCTACCAAGCGCAGCCCCGGTTTTCCGGAGTCCCGAAGTTCACCCTGAAGAAGATGCTGCGCTTTTCCACCGGCGCGCTGCTCTCGTTCTCGGCCGTCCCGCTCAAGCTCGGCATTCTGATTGGGTTCGTGACGAGCGGGTTCGCGTTCCTCGAGCTCTGTTACATCGGGTTTGCTTACCTTACCGGCCGTACCGTCCAAGGGTGGGCATCGCTGATGACGGTGATGTCGTTCATGTTCGGTGTGCTCTTCATCCTCCTCGGGATCGTGGGCACGTACCTCGGCAAGATTTACGAAATCGTGAAGAACCGTCCGCGGTTCGTGATCGGCGAAGCCGTTGGCTTCGAGCGGAGCGCCGCCGATCGCGAGCTCCTCCCCAAAGGCAGCGCTCAACTCCGAGAGAGCGTGTACGGAGCGTAGCCGCCCGCTCCGCGGAGTGCGCGTGTAGGACGTCCCCTTCGGGAAGTGCTGGGCTTGCGCGCGCAGGCACACGGCGTAGCGCGCCGGAGCGTGCACGATGCGGACTCGCCGGGACGCGTTCGGCCGCGGGTGGGCGTATAGCCGCCGAGAAACGTGCGCCGCGGAGCGCTCAGCTGCGCGAGAGCGCGTACAGGGCGTAGCCGCCGGGAAGCGCGTGCCGGGTGGCCCGACGCGAGAGCAGCGGCCGGACGACGCGTTCCTGGTTGCGGCGCACGAGCACGTGGGTCACCCGGTATCGATCGAGCATCTGGAGGCGCTCCGCGTCCCGCGTTCGCGACGAGAAGAAGGCGCGCGTGTCGCGAAGGCGCTCGCGCTCGTCGGCGACCAGCGGGTTCTCGTGGAGCATGGCGACGACCTTGGGGCCGAACGTCGGCACGGGCCACAGCGCCTTCGCATCGCCGAGCACGACCGCGTTCGGTCCGGCGATCT
>QGUH01000273.1 GCA_003242355.1 Pseudomonadota bacterium | reverse complement strand
GGATTTTTAAAAGAGAGCGCGTGTATCCCGTGCGTCCCGGACAGCGCGTGTTGCTGCACGCCGCTGCGGGTGGATTCGGGCTTCTCGCCTGCCAGTGGCTCGCGCATCTGGGCGCGTCGGTGATCGCGACCGTGGGGTCGGATGAAAAGGCGGCGCTCGTGCGTGACTATGGCGCTCGAGACGTCATCGTGTACACGCGGGAGGACTTCGTGGCGCGCGTTCGCGAGCTCACGCAGGGGCGCGGCGTTCCCGTCGTCTACGACTCGGTGGGTAAGGCGACCTTGGCCGGCTCGCTCGACTGCCTCGAACGGCGCGGCACCCTGGTGCTCTTCGGGAACGCCTCCGGGCAGCCCGCGCCGCTCGATCTCCAACTGTTGGCAACGAAGGGCTCGCTGTACGTCACTCGCCCCGTCGTGTTCGACTACGTGGCGACCCGCGAAGAGCTGCTCGCTTCGGCACGAGAGGTGTTCGATCGCGTGCGCGACGGAACGCTGCGCGTTCGTATTGGTCAGCGCTTCGATCTCGCGGAGGTCGTCGCGGCGCACCGCGCGCTCGAGTCGCGCCGGACTACCGGGAGCACGGTGCTCCTGGCGCAGCGCAGCTGAACGTCGCGGTCGCCGCGACGTCCCTCTCCGAGCGTCACCCGCGGGCCTCGACGATGCGCTGGACGAGCGCGAGTGCGTCCAGCGCTTCCTCGGGCGTGTACTTTAGCGGACGCTCGTCGAGGACGACGTCCGCGAAGTGATCGAACTGCGCCTCGAAGCTGTCGCGCTCGGTGGGGTACCTCTTCGACCGGCCCTTCTCGTGGAGCGTCACGCCTCCCCAGTCGAGCTCGACGGAGGCGTGGCTTCCGAAGACGCGGAGCATCGGGCCCGTGCAGGGCGCGCTGTAACAGCTCGTCCACGTGCCGAGGACGCCGGAGGGGAACTTCAGGGCGGCGACCGCCGTATCGAGCGGTGGCAGGGCAGGGTCGAAGGCTGCCGTCAGCGCCTTCACGCGCGTCGGCATGCCGAAGCACCGCCGCACCACTTCCGCGACGTGCACGCCGCCGTCTACGACGAATCCCCCCACGTGCTTCGGCTCCCGACGCCAGCCCGTGCCGAAGTAGGGATTGTTGCGGTCCATCAGCGTGATCTGCGCGACCTGCACCAGGCGGAGCGCGCCGAGACGCCCCGTGCGCAGCCACTGCTCGAGCCGGTGCACGTGGGGCATGAACGCGAAGTTCTCGCCGACGAGCCACGGCCTGCGGTGGCGCCGCGCCGCCGCGAGCAGGCGCTTGCCCGCGGCGACCGAGGGAGCAATCGGCTTCTCGCTCAACACTGCCTTGCCCGCGGCAAGCGCGGCCAGCACGTACTCGGGCTGCCGATCGATGGGCAGGCTGATCAGCACGGCATCGAGGTCCTGCCGTTCGAAAAGCGCCTCCGCGCACGACTCGACGTCGGGAATCCCGGCCTCGCGCGCATAGGCGAGCGCCTTCGCCCGACGGCGACTCGCGCACGCGACGAGCTCGATTCGGTGCCGAAGCCTTCGGAACGCCGGCAGATAGAGCTGCCTCGCGGCCACTCCCGTTCCGAGCAGCCCGAGGCGCAGCCGTTTGCGGGGCATCGAAACGCGCGGACGCCCGCGCCGCTCAAGAAAGGCCAGAGAGCGGCGTCCGAGCGCTCGCGGGGGCGGCGGGATCGCCGAAGCCCTGCCACGAAGTCACGCCCATGGCGTCGCCCGCGGCGACCAGCACGCGCATGTGGTAGTCGCCATTGCCCGCGATGTACCGGCCGTTGCCGCTGTAGCGGAAGTAGCCGCCCGCGCCGCCGGAGATGACGAACCGCATGTCGCTGCCGTCGTGCGCGACCGCGTCTCCCATGTCGCGCGCCCAGAGCATGACCGTCTGGTCGAAGAGCGTGCCGTTGCCATCGGGTGCGGGGAGCGACTTCAGCTTCTCGGCCGCAGCAACGAACTGCTTGCACAGCCAGCGCTCGAGGTTGACGAGCCGAGTGCGCGGGTTGTCCGAGTGCATGAAGCCGTTGTGCCAATCGCCAGGCGCGCCGACTTCCGGAATCGAAACCTGCGTGCTCTGGTGGTGCCCGAACTGCACCGACGCGACCCGCGTGATGTCGCAAGCGAACGCCTGGATGGCGAGGTCCATCAAGATCACGCTGTTCCGCAGCGGTTCCGAGCCGTTGCCCGGCCCGCCCGGCGCGTTGCACGTGACCGGGATGACGCCGCCGTTCGGATCGCCTTCGCCCGCCTGCGCTGCCAGGCGCTGTTCGAGCTGCCGGATCGATTCCGCGTGCATCTCGAGCTTCTCGCGCTCCTGAGCGCCGAGCGCTTGCGAGAGCTGGTTCAGCTCGCGCGTCATCAGGTCGAGCACGCTGCGCTTGCGGCGCAGTCGCTCCTCGGCGGCCGTGGGCGCGGTCGTCGAAGGATCGAGCCCGCCTCCGCCGCTGAAGATGGCCTGATACGCCTGCGTGGGGGACGCGATCGGCGTGATGGCGCGGCCGTCGCGGAAGAAGGTGCTCTGCTGCTCGGTGGGCACACCGCCGAGCACCAGATTCGGGATCTGCGTGCGGACGCCGGCGTTGCGGAGCGCATCGCTCACGAACTGATCCAGCGAGATGTGGATGGGCGCGCCGTGCCCCATCCCGGTGAGCCCGCCCGGCGCCGCGTGGCTGTTGGCGGTGCCATGGCTCGAGAGCTTCTCGATCAGGATCAAGTTGCTCTTGAGCGGCGAAAGCGGCTCGGTCATCTGGCTGAAACTGATGCTCGAGTCCGACGAACCGCGCGGGGACCACACCGCGGGCTCCGTGCCGTTGGTGAAGAAGATGAACAGGTACTTCGCCTTGCCGGCCTGAGCCTTGGCGGGCTCGTTGTTCAAGAGGGCGATGAACGGAGAGAAGAGAGCGGCGAGGCCGAGGTGCCGGGTGAAGTCTCGTCGAGTGAAGTGTCGCATGGAGGGCTCCGACTCTACGTTTCCTGCCGTTTACTGATCCTGAACGCGGCGCGTGAAGTGGGGGGCATGGAGGATGCCCGTCAGGATGCTCTTGAGCGTGTACCCATTGTTGCTGGCTTCTCGGCGTACCGAGTCGTGGTTGCACTCTTTCTGGGCCCACTGGTCTCGGCCGTACGCGAAGTACGTCCAGTAGCGCACCAGGCACGAGCGCACGGCGTCACTCGACGCGAGATACGTTGCGAGGCTCTCCACGCCGTCGAGCGGCACCTCGCCTTCGGGCACGTTGGTGAGCACGCCGGTCGCATCGATCGGCACGCCATTTTCTTGATCGCGATAGCGGCCGAACGCGTCGTAGTGCTCGAACGCGAACCCGACCGGATCCAGGTGCTGGTGGCACGCAGCACAGACGTCGTCTTCGCTGTGCCGGACGTACCGTTCGCGGTTCGTCTTCACGCCCTCCGGTGGCTTGAGGTTCGTATCGAGGTTTTCGGGAACCGGCGGCAGGTCATGACAAAGCAACCGCTCGCGCACGACGAAGGCGCGCTGGACCGGCGAAGAGTTGTCGGGCAGCGCATGCATGGTCAGGAACGAGCCGTGCCCGAGCAGACCGGGCGGACGCATGGTTCCGGTGAGGTCGACCCGGGTGAAGCCGCTCGCGTTCACGCCGGAAAGGCCGTAGAAGCTCGCGAGCTCCTGGTTCACGAACGTGTGTCGGCTCATGAACAGGTCGCTCACGGTGCCGCCGTTGAACAGGTGATCGAGGAAGAACTGGCGGGTCTCGCCGAGCATCGCGGTGCGCAGCGACTCCGTCAGGTTGAACACGTTCGGGTCCTTCGCCTTCCCGATCAGACCGTCGGTTTCGAGCCAGCTCTCGAGGAAGTGCGCGAGCGTCGCCTTGGCCCGATCCGTTCGGAGCAGGCGCTCGGCCTCCCGATCGATGTCTTCCAGGCTCTCGAGTCGCCCCTGCGCGGCGGCGTCGAGCAGCTCCTGATCCGGCATGCTGTCGGTCAGGAAGTACGATAGCTGGCTCGCGATCTCGTAGGGCGTGAGCTTGAACTGCCCCGGAGTGCCGGCATCGGGCGAGCCGAGCTCGCGGCGATAGAGGAGATACGGCGACTGCAAGAACGCGGTCACGGCGACGTGCAGGCCATCCTCGAAGGTGTTTTCCGCCGCCATGAGCTGCTCGTACGCGGCGATTTGCTCCTCGGAGAGCGGCTGGCGGTACACCTTGCGACCGAACGATTCGATGAACCGACGCCGGCAGGCCTGGTCGTGACTCGTGCAGGGGCTGATTTGATACTTCTTGTTCTGGACTGCCCATGCCGCGACCGATTCTGCGTAATTCATGAGCAGCTCGGCACCGAGATCGCGGATGATCAGGGCGTCGGCATCGATGGTGAAGCCATTGATGGCCGGGTCGGACAGTACGATCTCCTCGGGAACGTTCTGGTCCTGGAACAGGTCGACGAGCGTGTTTCGGTACTGAGTGGAGGTCAGGCGCCGAACGAGCCGCGGCCCCGGCGTCGAGCAGTCGGACAGAGGAGCGCCCGGATCCGGAATGACGGGAGTGGGATCGTTCGGATCCGTCGTGCCGCCGCCCGGATTGTTGGTGCCACCGCCGGGGTTCGTGGTGCCGCCACCCGGATTGTTGGTGCCACCGCCGGGGTTCGTGGTGCCGCCGCCCGGATTGTTGGTGCCGCCACCGGGGTTCGTGGTGCTGCCGCCCGGATTGTTGGTGCCGCCACCGGGGTTGGTGCTGCCGCCCGGATTGTTGGTGCCACCGGGGTTGGTGCTGCCGCCCGGTGTGGAACCAGTTCCAGGAGTGCTGGGGTTGTTGTGCCCCGGCGTCTGTCCGGAATCATCGAGATCGGGTGGGGCAGCTGCTAGCCCGTTGCTGCATCCGGCGGCGCCGAGCGCTGCGGCGGTGGCTAGCCACAACGCCGCGGCAGTGGGCACGCCGAAACGAAAGCTTCGTGCTCCAACGACTCCGTTCATCACCGCTCCTGTCCGGCTTTCGAGAGAGGATCTTTGTCGCGTCGGGCGCCGTCTCGCAACCCGTTCACCCGGGGGTCATAACATCGCGAGACGATTGGAAAGACAGGAAACTGGTTCCAGATCGGCGTGTCGTTTCGTGGGTCGTGCACCGGTCCTGCATTTTTCCCTGCTGCTCGGACGAAGCAGGCCGATTCACGAGGTTTTTGGGTAGGAACACGCGATTCCAGCAGCCGAAGAACCGCGACCCGGACGCGCGTTCGCGTTTGGAAAGATGGCTGCCAAACCGACGAATTTCGGCCGCGCACCCCACCGCGGCACGCGCAACGGCCACCGGCACGCGGCCCGCGTCGTTGCTCCCGCAACCGTCACGGGCGCGGCGTCAGCATCGTCGTTTGCGCAACCGTCACGGGTGCGGCGTCAGCATCGTCGTTCGCGCAACCGTGAAGGGCGCGCCGCCGGCGTTGTTGGTCCCGCACTCGTAATGGGCGCGCCGCTGGCGTCGTCGTTGGTGCAGCCGTCACGGGCGCACGGTCCGGCGACGTTACTCCTGGCGATCGTGGTGGGCGTGCCGCCGGCGTCGTCGTTTGCGCAACCGTCACGGGTGCGGCGTCAGCATCGTCGTTCGCGCAACCGTCGCGGGCGCACGGTCCGGCGACGTTACTCCTGGCAATCGTGACGGGCGCGCCGCTGGCGTCGTCGTTGGTGCAGCCGTCACGGGCGCGGCGCCGTCGTGGTCGTTCCCGTGCCGGCCGTGGGCTTTTCGCCGGGCACGTCGAGCGTGAACGTCGGCTTGCGCTGCGGATCACACTCGGGAGGCGGCCCGAAGCCATCCGCCGTGAACTTGTATTCCAGCGCGCCGCGGCCGTGCGACGCGTTCGCGACGATACGAACCGTGTGTTCTCCCCTCCGGGAGGGCGTGCAGTAGGAGAGCAA
>QGUH01000272.1 GCA_003242355.1 Pseudomonadota bacterium | reverse complement strand
CGGGCCCACGGGCACACCCCCAATCCCACGCGCCCTTTCCCAAACCCCAGCTTCATCCCTTCTGTGTAACCCGGAACGCGGCACGAGGACTAACATCCGCGGCCGATGGTGCGCCCTTTCGCCCCACCGCTCGGGCTCTCGCGCCGCTCCTTTCTCGCGGCGCCGCTCGCGCTTACGGCGTGCCCGGCCTCACCGGAGGCGCACACCGACGACGTGGCGCTCTGGTTCACGTACGGGGGCAGGAATCGAGAAGTGCTCGAGAGCTTGGTCGCGCGCTTCAACGACAGCCAAGCCCGCGTGCGGGTTCGCCCCGTTTTTCAGGGCGACTACTACGAAGGCCTGGCGAAGCTACGAATCGCGCTCGCTGCACGCGCTGCGCCGGCGTTGAGCCACGTGGTGGGAGAAGTGGTTCCCTATCTCGCCGAAGCCGGCGTGCTCGAGCCCCTCGACGGCTACCCGGAGCTGCGCGACCTCGACATCGTGCCCGAGCTCGGTCAATCCGGCACGTGGACCGGAGGCGCGCAACGAGCGCCCATCGCCCTGCCCTTCAATCGCTCGACGCCGATCGCGTACCTCAACGGTGAGCTCTTCGCTCGCGCCGGGCTCGCCCCGCCGACCACGTGGGGCGAGCTCCGTACGACGGCGCGGCGCTTGACGGAAATCCGCGGCGGCCGCCCCACGCGCTACGGTTTCGGCTGCCCCATCGATTGGTGGTTCTGGGTGGCGTTGGTGGGGCAGGCCGGCGGCGAGCTCGTGGAGCGCGATGGGCGCGTTACGCTGGGGGGTGAGGCCGGGGTTCGTGCGCTCGAGCTGTGGCAAACGCTGGTGCGGGACGACCGGAGCATGAAGCCTCCGTCCGGGCGTGATTACAACGCGTGGGAGCAGACGAATCAGGATTTTCTGGCCGGCCGCGTCGCGATGATTTGGACGTCGACCGCGTTTCTCAAGTACCTCGAGGAGAACGCGCCGTTTCCGGTGCTCGCCGCGCCGCTGCCGGGACAGGTGCAGAAGGCCGTCCCCACGGGGGGCACGCACTGGGTGATCCTCAAGAGCGCGCCCCTTCGGGCCAAGCGCGCCGCCTCGAAGTTTCTCGCGTTCATGCACGAGGAGCGCCAGGTCATCGAGTGGGCGACGCGCACCGGGTACATCCCCGTGACGAAGAGCGCGATTCGCTCGCTCGAACGCAGCGGGTATTACCAGCAGCATCCGAACGATCGCGTCACGATCGATCAGCTGCGCGTCGCCATGCCGTGGCCCTGGTCACCGCGGCTGTTCCGGTTACAACGCGAGGTCGTGCAACCGCTGCTCGAGCGCGCCGTGCTCGGCAACGAGAGCGCCCGAGCCGCCCTCGACCGTGCCCGCGCGGACGCCGCGCGCGAGGGATGAATGCGCCCGCGACGTCCGCTCGACCCGTATTGGATGCTCGCGCCTACGTTCGCCGTGCTTCTGCTCTTCTTCTATTACCCGCTGGCGCGAGCGTTCGTGCACAGCCTCTACGAGTGGGACTTGCTGACGCCGCCGCGATACGTGGGTCTCGAGAATTATCGCGTGCTCTTCGCGAGCGGGGAGCTGCTCGAGGTGTTCGCGACGACGCTCGCCGTGAGCCTCACCGCGGTGATCGGAGCCACGGCCCTCGGCCTCGGCCTCGCACTGGCCGTCAATCGACCGGGAAAGCTCGCGGCGTTCGTGCGGACGAGCGTGTTCAGCGCGTACGTCGTCTCGTGGGTGAGCGTGGCGTTGCTCTGGCTGTGGATGCTCGACGCGGACGCCGGGGTCGCTTCCGCTCTGCTTCGCGCGGTCGGCTTCGACCGTGCGGGTGTGCTCGCCGATCCCGCGACGGCGCCCTATGCGCTCGCGCTCGTGATCGTCTGGAAGATCGCGGGCTACTCGATGGTGCTGTTCCTCTCGGGGCTGCAAAGCGTGCCGCCCAGCGTGCTCGAGGCGGCCGCTCTCGATGGTGCAGGGAGCATCGCGAAGTTTCGCCACGTCGTCTGGCCGTTGCTCGCACCGACCACGGCTTTCGTCGGCACGACGAGCCTGATCCTGACGTTCCAGGCGTTCGACGTCGTTCGCATCATGACCCAAGGGGGACCGGTGCGATCGACCACGGTTTTCGTCTATTCGATCTACGAGCAGGTGTTCATGAGCCTTCGGGTCGGCCGGGCGAGCGCGGAGGTGGTCGTCTTCTTCGGCGTGCTCCTCGCGCTCACCGCCTTGCAGCTCTGGGCCTATCGACGCCGTGAGGCCGTGTGAAACCCGCGCGCATCCCCTTACCGCTCCGGGTGCTGCTTCCGATCGCGGCGTTCGCCTGGCTGTTTCCGTATGCGTGGATGGTGCTGACGAGCTTCAAAACGCTGCCCGAGATCGTCGCCGCCCCGACGGCGCCGCTCCCCGCGAGCTTGAGCCTCGACGGCTACCGCGCCGTGTGGCGCTCGATGCCCCTCGGCCGGTACTTCTTGAACACTACGATCATGGCGCTCGCGATCGCGGCGCTGCAGCTCGTGCTCGCCCTGCCGGCGGGCTATGCGCTCGCGAAGCTCCGATTTCGCGGAAGAACGGCGGCGTTCGTCCTCGTGGTTGCGACGCTGCTCGTCCCCGCGCAAGTGCGCTTCGTCCCGGTGTTCACGCTGCTCGCGGACGTGGGGCTCACCAACACCTTCGCCGCTCTCGTCTTGCCGTTCGCCGTGAGCGCGCTCGGAACGTTCCTCGTGCGCCAGTCGCTCCTCACGGTGCCGGACTCGATCCTCGAGGCGGCGCGCATGGATGGCGCCGGCGAGCTCCGGATCGTGTATGGCCTTTTGCCTCCATTGCTCGTTCCGACGTTGGTCGCGCTTTTCCTGTTCAGCTTCGTCTACCACTGGAACGACTACTTTTGGCCGCTGGTGATGACGACCGACGATGCCGTGCGAACGCTCCCGCTCGGCATCGCGCTCCTGCGGGAGCAAGGCACCGGTGTGCGGTGGCACATCGTGATGGCCGGCAACGTCTTGCTCAGCGTCCCTGCCCTCGCGCTTTTCATCGTGGCTCAGAAGCACCTGCTCCGGGCAGTCACGGCGTCCGCCTCGTGAACGCAAAGCGACGAATGGAGGGGCCAACGATGTTCGAGGCCGTCGCCGACGCAAGCACATCGAAGTAGGCCGCCAATTCAGGCGACCACGGGCGCACACCCGTCGGGGGCGAGAACGCCACCACGATTCCGAACCCCTCGGCCGCTCAGTGGGGTGAGCCGAGCGCGGAGCTTGCGGGGGATGCTTCGAGACCACACCGCTCGGCGAAACGCAGCAGGCCCTCCCGCCTTGCCGCGGAGAGATCGCGCTCGAGGAGCGCGTCGCGGGCGCGCCGGGCCGCGGCCCTGTCCCCCGCGGCGCACGCCGTCACCAGGCGCAAACGGAGCGCTTCGTCGCGCACGTGCGGCTCCGGAAGGCGCTTCCCCAACGCTCGCTCGAGGTACTCGGCAGCGTGCCGGATGCGACCGCGGCCCATGAGATTTCTTCCGAGCAAGTATTCGGGAAGACCGTCGGTGCGGTCGATTGCCGCCCACTCGCCCAGCTTGGCGGCGGCGACGTCCCACGACGGCCCGTCAGCGTCGCCGATGAGCAACATCACGATCGCATCGACCCCGATTCCCGAAGGAGCCAGGCGCTTCACGTCGAGCGTGCGCAGTCGATCGGGATCGGCCGTCTTCTGCGCGAGCTCGGCGTAGATCGATCGGGCCGCGTCGAGCTCGCCGCGGCGCAGCAGCAGGTCGGCGCGGGCTTCGAGCGCGACCGTGCGCGCCCAGGCGGGAGCAGTGGCGTCGGCCGCGAGCGCAGCGTGCGCGGCTTCGGCGTCGCCATCGTCGCCAGCGCGCGCCGAACAGGTAGCCATGCCGAGGCGCGCTCCCGGATCCGCCGCATCGAGCGCGAGGAGCTCCGCGTACGTCTGCCGCGCGCCTTCGATATCGCCGGCCGCGAGCTGCATGGCTGCCACGCCGGCGAGGCGATCGATGACCCGCGGACAGCGCCGCTCGAAGAACGCCGGGCGGTCGAAGCGCGCCCGAGCGGTCGCAAGCTCCGCTTCCGTGAGCCGAACGGAGCGCAGGCGCGCGTGCCAGCGGCGTTCGAGCGCCGCAAGGTCCATCTTGGCCACGCTCTCGAGCGCCTCGCCTCCGTACCAGCGCCGAAGCGCTTCCGTCCCGAGCTCCTCTCGGAAAAAACGCACGAAGGCCCCCGCTGCCGTGTAGGCCCGCGCCGCCGGCTCCCCGAAGAAGCCCAGACGAAAGAGCTGCTCGAGGCGGGGCAAAAGGCCGAGCTCGAGCTGCGCTGCGGCCCACTCCTCGACCGACAGCTGGTCGTTTTCGTTGGGCGCCGCGGCGACGGCGAACCCCTCGATCCGCCCAGGGTCCGGAATCCACCCGCCGAGCGGCCCCGCGACCCGAAACGGGCCTTTCGCGAAGCTGCCGGCAACGACGTGCGCCAGCTCGTGCCCGAGCACCGGGTGCGGATAGGCCGTGCCCTGCACGTACACCTCGTTGCGCCACGGCTTGGCGATGTACGTTCGCCCCGCTCCCATCCAGCGCGCCTTCTCCGCTTCCGACGCGAAGAGCAGCACCTTGACGCGCTCGGGCCCGGATGCCCCGAAGTAGCGTTCGAGCTGCGAGAGGTGGGCATGACATTCGGTGCCGAGCCGTCGTGCGTCCGCTGGTGTTACCGCGCTCGAGTGGACCACGTCGCAGCGCCCCACCGACACGCGTCGGCCGAGCGCGCGTTCGATGTCGCGCCCGGTGCTGTAGTGGCCCAGGGCGGGGCCGAACGCGGTCACGAGCCCGCTCGTGCCGAGCGCGAGTACGAAAGCGAACGCGACGCCGGGGCGCTTGCCGGGAAGGACGAGCAGCCGCCCGTCGGCGCCGCGCTCGACGAGGGCGGCAATCGCGGCCGCGGCCGCAATCGTGGCGACCGTGCCAATGCGATACGTCGCGAGCGGCCAGAGCGACCCGATGACCGTGTCGTAGAGCGGCCCGGAGAAGTACCCGAAGTACGGATCGTACGCGAACACCATCGGGCTCGTGTAGAAACGAACGAGGCTCACGACGATGCCGGCGAGCGGCCCCGAGAGCGCCGTGACCGTCGCGATCACGGCCCGCGCCCGCGCCCGCTTCACGAGTCGCGCCGAAAGAATACCTGCCCCCGCGCCGCTGACGCCCCCGAGCACTGCGCCGAGCCCCGGTCCGAGCACGAACAGCAGCGTTCCTTCGCGCGGATCGCAAAGCCCAACGCGTACGCCGTGCAGCAGCGTCACGAGCAGGCCCAAGCCGGCGAGCGCGAGCCCCACGTAGATGCCGCGCGCCACCGCAGCGAGCGGAGCCGGCCGACACGCGCCACCGTCGAGCGCCGTCACCACCGCGGCGATCGACGGCAAAACCAGCCCAGCCACGAGCGCCGCCTCGTAACCGGGACCGCCCAGCTGCGGCAAAAACCCGAGGCCTGCCAGCACCACGATCGCGATTCCGATGCCGAAGCGCACCGCCCGGGAACGAGAGAACGGAGGCAAAGCGTGCGAACCGCCGGAATCCATCAGTTCGGAACTGCGTCTTGACTCGCCCGGTGTCCAAAGGCCAGGGCGCACGGCGCAAAGATTGCCTGCCGGCCAAGCGCCCCGCCGGCTTTCCCCGTGACTCACTCAAACGACGACTCCCCCGGGACCTTCCGAAACGAAGGCCCCGCCCTGCTGCGCGCCGCGCTTCGCGCGGCGCTCCGCGACGGGCTTTAGTGGCGCCCGGCTAATGAGCGGAAGAGCGGGAGCTCAACCTCGGCCACTTTGCCGGCGGGTGCTCCGCGGCTCCTTGGTCCGTTCACCGGCGCGAAGGGGCCAGGAGTGCGTCGCGTGAACGGCACGCCGGATCGCTGTAC
>QGUH01000271.1 GCA_003242355.1 Pseudomonadota bacterium | reverse complement strand
GTTTTGGTGGTGTGGAGATTTTTTTAAGAGACAGGGTTTTCGAGGGCGCGGGCTTCGGGGGCCGAGAGGATTTCTCCTCGGCGGCTTTCGGGGCCGAGACAATTTCCTCCCTGCTCGTTCCGTACAACGATCGAATGGCAGTGCCGTCCCGTCTTCTTCTCGCGCAGAACGCCGTCGCCGGCATCGTGTTCCTGGCGATGCTCGGCTGCGGTACGGGGAGCACGCCGCCCGCGAACCCTCCGACGAAGGTCGAGCCGCCGTCACCCGAGAGTGTGACGCGCGACCACCCGGGGGGTGACTCCGTGGAGCCCCACGTTGCGGCGCTGACGCGGCTGCTCGAGAGCCCGTGGGGTCATCGGGTCGACAAGGACGACCAGCTCTTGGTGCCGCTGCCGGACGCCGAGCACTGGAAACGCGTGCGCTTCTTCGGCGTCGATCACTTCGTGGGATTTCGGTACGGCAAAGATCACCACGCGATGGTGGCGGTCTTCGTTCAGAAGGTGGAGCCCGCCGACCTTTCGAGCGAAAAGTGCCTGCGGCGCTTCGAACAGTGGGGCCGCCCGTTGATCCAGCCCTTCGACGTCGATTTCTCTCCTTTCACGGTGCGGCACGGCCGCTTCCGCAAGAAGCCGGTGATCACGCTCGCCGTCGACGGCAGCCTCACCTTCGGGTTCTCGCGGCCCGAGTTTTCCGCGGCGTGGACGGCTTATCCCATCTACCCGGACGCATGCCTGGTGGCGGCGGTCGGCATCCCCTGGCGCAAACACCCGGAGCTCGCTCGTGCGGTGCGCAACCGCTTCGTCGAGGAGGGGTTCGGTCTGCTCAATCCGCTCACGGAAGAGGCCCCCTATCGCCACTGAAGCGCGGCTCGCGAGCGGCTCGATGGTTTGGGGGCCAGCGCTATTTCGCGAGGCGCGGCTCGCTCGGCTCCTCGCCGCGGGCTCTTCCCCTGCAGGCACGGTGCTCGACCCGAGTGTCCTCTCTATCGAAGTCTTCCCAACCGTGTCGCGTCAGGTCGAGGCAGCGGCGAAAGCGCCGGCGTAGGTGAACAGCGAAAGGATCCAAACGACGCTCAACGCGCGCGACCCGCGCGTCCATCCCCAATAGGGAGCGAGCGGGGGAACGAAGAAGGCGGCGAGCGCGTGCCACCGAGGACGGAGCCGCGCGAGCCGAATGACGAGGACTACGTGAGCACACACGAGGACACCGACGGATCCGGCGAGCACCAGCAAGGGGGCGACGTCCATGGCGGGACTGGCGTCCATGGCGGGACTATTGCGCGCCCCGCGCGTCCGCGCGACCTCGAGCCCGAGCGAGCACACCGCCGCTCGGCAAGTCGGTATTGCAGAGGTGCGCCCAAGGTCGCTTTTCGCGCGGGGATGGTCGCCCGAAAGGGTGCCGTTCGCTACACTGCGGTCACAGTGCGCCTCACGACGTTGCTCGTTGCTGCAGCGGCCCTCGGCCTGCTCGCTCCCCTCCCTCTCGGCCTGGGTCGGGCCGAGGCGGGAGATGCGACCTTCCGTCCCGATACGTTGCCGGTCGAGAAGATCCGGCGAGGGATGAAGGGCTACGGGCTCACCGTATTCGAAGGGACCAAGCCGGAGCGTTTCGACGTCGAAGTGATCGATGTCCTGCCGAACTTCCGTCCGCGTCAGGACTTGATCCTGATCAAGACGAAGCACCCGAGGCTGGACGTCGCCAAGGTCGTCGCCGGGATGAGCGGGAGCCCGATCTACATCGACGGAAAAATGATCGGGGCGTACGCGTACGGCTGGACGTTCGGGGCGGAGCCCGTGGCCGGCGTGACGCCGATCCGCAACATGCTCGAAGACTTGGCGCGGCCGCTGCCGGAGGTCATCGACGGGTGGCCATTGCGCATCTTGCCCAAGAACGGCGCGAGCATCGCCGCGAGCTCGCGGCACAACGGCCACCTCGGGCAGGCGCCCGCCTCGCGGCCCGGGCGTTACGAGGGGGATTTGCGGCAATACGACGTGCGGGAGCATGCCGAGCGCCTCGCCGAACGCCGCGCAGCGAGCCTGCCGGGCGCGGGCCAGAGCCCGCTCGTGCCCGTGGCGACGCCGCTCTTGATCGGCGGCATGACTCCCGGCGCGGTCGCGCTCGCCGGAGATCTGTTGCGCCCGCTCGGGCTCGAACCGCTCCAGGCGGGCGGCGGCGGGGGCACGGACCCGAGCGCACCGCAGCGCTTCGAGGACGGCGGCGCCATCGGCGTGCAGCTCATTCGCGGCGACATGAGCGCGATGGGCCTCGGCACCGTGACGCGCGTCGAGGGTGATCGCCTCGTCGCGTTCGGACACCCGATGATGGAGTCGGGGGTGACCGCGCTGCCGACCGCGGTCGGCAAGGTGCTGTGGTTTTTGGCGAGCGACATGCGAAGCTTCAAGATCGGCATGCCGGTGCGCCCGGTGGGCGCGCTGGTGAACGATCGCATGGCCTCGATCGTCGTCTCGCATTCGGCGCAGGCCCCGATCATCCCCGTCACGATGCGCATCCGGGGCGTGCCGGGGCTTCCGAACGCCAACTGGAAGTTCGAGGTCGCGCACGAGAAGTTCATGTCGCCGTCCTTCGTCTCGATCGCGCTCGGCAGCGCGCTGCAGGCGATGGCCAGCGAGCGCCAAGACATCAGCTGGACGGCGACGAGCACGCTCGCGGTGCGTGGCCACGGGCGGATTCGCCTCGAAGACTACGGTGTCGCGATCGGCGGCACGCCATCGGCCGAGGAGTTCTCGCGTTCGAATCTGGTGCGCGCCCTCGGCGCGGTGCTGAACAACCCGTGGCAGCCCGCCCTGATCGAGAGCCTCTCGATGGACATCGAGCTGCGCTACGCGCGGGAGATTCTGCGCTTGCGCGGGGCCGAGGTGCTCAAGCCGGAGATAGACGCCGGCGAGCCGGCAGAGGTGCGCCTGACGTTCGAGCCCTACTCGGGGCCCGTGGTCACGCGCGTCGTCACCGTTCCAATCCCCGCTCACCTGGCCGGGGAGACGGTGCAGCTCGAGATCGTGCCCGGCTACCTCGAGGAGCGGGAGACGGCGCCGCCCGACAACCTCGCGGCGCTGCTCGCCAACTTCGAAAACCCGGTTTTCCCGCCGAAGTCGGTCGTGGTTTCGTACGCTACGGGCAGCCCTGGGGTCAGCTTCCGAGGGCGCGTGGCGAGCAATCTACCGCCCGGTGCCTTCGATTCGCTGCGCCCGACCACGAGCTCGATCGCGCCCGCGCCGTTCCAATCGAAGTCGCGCGTGGTCGTGCCGATTCCGGAATTCATGGTAGGCCGCGACCGGGTTACCGTGAAAGTGCGCCCCGTCCTCCGGTGAGGTCCGCAGGGCGAGCGAGCAGAGCGAGAGTGGATACGAGATGAAGCGTCATATCCGTTGGTTCTGCGCGGTTCCGCTGCTGGCCGCGGTGCTCGGGGTGTCGCTCGCGGCACAGGCCGTGGGAACGCGGCGGTTCGTGCTCCACCGCGGCGACGACTTCAAAGGCGGTGACCTCGAAGGGGTGGCCGTGGACTCGGCGGGCGCCGTGCGCGCGGGCTTGAGCCTGGGCTCGGTTCCGATTGCGGAAGCCGGGTCGATCTGGGCGGCGCTGCCGATGCGCGACGGCTCGCTCCTGCTCGGCACCGGCAACGAAGGGAAGCTGATCCGGGTCACCGACGGCGCCACGCGCGTGGTGGGCGAGACGGGCGGCCTCGTCGCGACGTCGCTCGTCGAGGCGTGGAACGGGACGATCCTGGTCGGCACGCTGCCCGAAGGCAAGCTGCTCCGGTTCGACGGCGGAAAGGTCGTGCCGTTCGCGACGTTGAAGGGCGCACAGCACGTCTGGCAGCTCGCCTACGACGCGCGCGCCGGCGTCGTCTACGCGGCGACCGGTCCGGAAGGGAAGCTGTTTCGCATCAGCCGCGACGGCGATGCGCAGGTCTATTTCGACGCGGAAGAACAGCAGCTGCTCAGCGTCGCCGTCGCTCCGAACGGCACGGTGTACACGGGCGCGAGCGACAAGGCCAAGCTCTACAAGCTGACCGGGCCCGGGCGGGCGAGCGTGCTCTACGATTTCGAGCGCACCGAGGTGCGCGCCGTGGTCGTCGGCAGCGACGGGGACGTGTTCGCGATCGCGAACGAGATCAAGCCCGACCCGAACGCCCAGAAGCAAAGCAAGATTCCGGAGGGAGCGCCGGCGGGTCCGGTCGCGCCGGGAGCGCCCGCGAAAGGAAAGGGAACGCTCTATCGGTTTTCGCCCGATGGTCGCCCCGATCGCCTGCTCGAGGAGGACGACGACTACTTCACGAGCCTCGCGCTCGGCGACGATGGCCTGCCGTACGTGGGCACCGGCACAGAGGGGCGCGTGTACACGGTGGATCGCAGTCACAATGCGGTCCTCGTCGCGGACGTCGCGGAGCGCCAGGTGACGGCGCTCGTAATGCGCGGCAAGCAGCGCGTGGTGCTCGGCAGCGATCCCGCGGTGGTGCACCCCGTGCGCGGCGTGGGCGGCCCGAACGCCGTTTGGACGAGCAAGGTGCTCGACGCCGGCATTCGTGCGAGGTTCGGTCGCATCGAGTGGGAAGCGACGGGCCCCATCGAGATCTCGACGCGCAGCGGGAACACCAAGGAGCCGGACGACAGCTGGAGCCCGTGGAGCCGGCCGCTCACGGCGCACGGCCAGGTCGAGAGCCCGCCGGCTCGGTATCTTCAGGTGCGCGCGCGCTTCTCGCGCGATCCGCGCGCGGTGCTCACGGACCTCAACGTCGCGTTCGTGACGGACAACCTGCGCGCCGTCGTCACCGAAGTCTCGGCGAAGGCGCGCGAGGAACGGCCCGACGACGCGGTGACGAGCTCGGGCGGGCCCATCGGCAAGCGTCCGGATTCCAACCTCGAGCTCAGGTGGAAGGTCGACAACCCCGACAAGGACGAGCTGCGCTACCGGCTGCGGTATCGGATGGTCGGCTCGAACACTTGGTACGACATCCTCAAGCCGAACGAGAAGCTCACCAAGGAAAGCTATACCTGGGACACCAGCGATCTGCCGGAGGGACGCTACCGGGTGCTCGTCATCGCCACGGACGAGCTCGCCAACCCTCCGGAGCTCGTCACGAGGAGCGAGCTCGAGAGCGGCGTGCTCGTCATCGACAACACGCCGCCGGTGATCGACGGGCTCAAGCTCGTCGGAAAGCGGCTCCAGGCGGTCGTGCTCGACGGCGTCGGGCCGATTCAGCGCGTCGAGGTGTCCGTCGCGGGCAGCGACGAGTGGCGCCCGATCGCCCCTTCGGATGGAATCTTCGACGAGCAGCGAGAGGAGCTCGACGTCGATCTATCCTCCGTGTTGCCCGCCGGCCCGGCGCTGATCAGCGTGCGCGCGTACGATTCGGCGAACAACTTCGTGATCAAGAACTTCGCGCTCAAGTAAGAGGGCGGTCATGCTCCGGCCTTCCCACGTGTTCTGCGTAGCCTTCGGCGCGTGGTGCGTGTTGGGCGGGGCTCAGGCATGCTCTCCGGAGAAATCGCCTCCGCCGAGCGTTGCTCCACCGACGACCGCGTCGGGCGGTACCGCAGGCAACGGACCGCCGACGTCCGTCACGCCGCCCGTGCCGAACCCGAACACGGACGGCGGCGAGACGTGGGAGGATCCACTCTGCGGCACCACCGAGAGCGGCTGCGTTCCCGACGACGGCTACTGTCTCGCCGAGGGCGCAGGAGGCGCAACGGGTGAGGGCGGACCGGGAGACGGGGGCAGCGATGGCACGCCGGATACGGCATGCCGCGTGCTGCCGAGCCCCGACGGCCCCGTGGCCGCGTGCGTGCCCCCGGGCGCCGGCGCGAACGACGCGCCGTGTTTTTCGACCGACGATTGCGGGCCCGGCCTCGCCTGCACCGGCGTGGGCGT
>QGUH01000270.1 GCA_003242355.1 Pseudomonadota bacterium | reverse complement strand
GTAATACCTCTTTCGGAGCCACTTTCACTTTTGCCCCGGTAAGTGGAAAGGCCCGTAAATGTCGCCCTCGGTCGGATACCCGGAGAGGATGATGTCTTGGGCTCCACTCGCATCCACGTCCTTGGTCACCGCGGTGCCATCCGAGAGGTTGAACTGAAACCGCCGCGTGAGCGCGTTGCTGCTCTCCGCACCGGCGAGCAAGAGATACGTGTCCGGTGGGAGCGGGGAAGTGAACGGCGCGGATTCGTCCTGGCTGTCCCACAGGCGACCGATGGTGATGAGCGGCGGAACTGCCTCGAGATTCCTGCCGTTCTCGTCCGACTTCCACCATCCCTCGGTGAACGTTTGCGGATCCCCGCCGCCGGGCACTGCCGAGCCGGTGATGCGGATGGATACGAGCTTCAGGGCGCAACGCGAGCCGATGCACTCGCCGCGGGCGCAGTCCGCGTTCTCGTCGCACGGCTCGAGCAGATCGGAAGGCTCACGGCACTCGTCGTCGACGCACACGGCGTTGCCCGTGCACTCGTCGTTGTTGCCGCACTCCGTTCGGCAGGCCGTTTCCCCGCACGGATACGGCGCGCACGCCGACGACTCCGCGTCGCCGCAGCTCCCGAGGCCGTCGCACGTGCGCGCGCCGTACTCGACACCACCGAAACAATCGGCTTCGGCGCAAACGGTTCCAGCAGCGTAGAGGGCACAGCTGCCCTCGCCATCGCACAGCCCCGTCTGGCCACAAGTCGATGCGGGTTCTTCCTCGCAATCGTCGTCCGGATCGGTGTCGGGAAGCACGGCTTCGCACACGCCGTCGGCGGCCCCGGTGAGATCCCCGCGGCAGGCCTCGCACGGGCGGTTGCAGATCGACTCGCAGCAAACACCGTCCACGCACCGGCCCGATTCGCAGTCGTTCGGCGCCGTGCACTCGGCGCCGAGCGGCGCGCAGCGCGTCGTGCAGTTCCCCGCGACGCCGCCCGTGTTCGTCGGGGGCGCGCCCCCGACGGAGCCGGATTCACCTCCAGCCCCTGCGTCGGCATCACCGCCCCCGGTGCCCGGGTCGATATCCCCTGCGCCGCCGCCCTCGCCGGGAAGCTCCCCGCCGGCTCCACCACTCTCACCACCCTCGCGACCACCGCCGCTCTGGCCGCCACCACTGCCGCCGCCCTGGGCGCTCGCACTCCCGCCCGATGCTCCGCTTCCGCCACCACGACCACTCGTCGAGGACTCGCCGGCCTCCCCGCCTTCGGCGTCGAAGGCGTACTCGCCGGGGTCGTCGACACGACACTGCGAGAAGAGCAGTGCAAACACGACCAAAGCGGAGACGGACTCGCTAGCCCGGACTGAACCGATGGACATGCGCAAGCAACCTCGTGAAGGCTCCCAGGGTAGCAGGCCCGCGGCTTTCTCCCATTGGCGCGGATTTCACGGCACTTGGGGGGCCCGCGCCCTCACCCCGCGCGGGTGTTCAGCGCCGGAGCGCGACGACCTCTGACGCACTCCAGCCACGTGACCGGATTGTTTCCGGGGAGAAGCGTTTCGAGAAGTTCCGCAAAACTGGGGGAAACGCTTCAGAAACGACGGGAGGGATACCTCGAACGGGTGAATCGCTCAGGGCACCGCTCGCAAGCGGGATTGGCGGTTTCGCGAGGAGACCTCTAGATGAAGAAGCTAAGCTCAGTACCGCTCATTGGGTTGGTGACGCTCACGCCGGGCCTGGCGCTCGCCGAGGAGGCGACGGTGAGCGTCGGGCAGTGGACCGCCAACAACGTGTGGATGATGATCGCGACGGCGCTCGTGTTCATCATGCACCTCGGGTTCGCGACGCTCGAGACGGGCCTGACCCGATCGAAGAACACGGTGAACATTCTGTTCAAGAACACGTTCGTCGCGTGCATCGGCATTCTGACGTACTTCGTCATCGGCTTCGGGTTGATGTACCCGGGCGACGCGTGGTCGATCACCGAGGTGTTCGGGTTCGCGGGCTTCGGCCTGAACCCGCCCGAGAACGGAACCACCATCCAGTACGCCTCGGGTGGCTACACCTATTACACGGACTTCTTGTTCCAGGCGATGTTCGCCGCCACCGCGGCCACCATCGTCTCGGGCGCCGTCGCCGAACGCATCAAGCTCAAGAGCTTCATGGTGTTCGCGATCCTGTTCGTGACGTTCGTCTACACCATCGCGGGCTCCTGGAAGTGGGGCGGCGGCTGGCTCGACAAGATGGGGTTCTACGACTTCGCCGGCTCCACCGTGGTTCACTCCGTCGGTGGGTGGGGCGCCTTGGTGGGCGCAGCCATGCTCGGGCCGCGGCTCGGCAAGTACGGAAAGGATGGGACGATGACCCCGATCCCGGGCAGCAACATGCCGCTCGCGACGGTCGGTGTGTTCCTCCTCTGGCTCGGGTGGTTCGGGTTCAATGGCGGCTCGGTGCTCAGCGCGGATCCCGCGGGCACCTCGCTCGTGCTCGTCACGACCAGCCTCGGTGCTGCGTCCGGGTTCATCGGCGCGGTTGCCGCGAACCTGCTCATTTCGAAGAAGCCGGACCTCTCGATGGCGCTGAACGGCATCCTCGCCGGCCTGGTCGGCATCACGGCGAGCGCGGACGTCATCACGCCCATCTCGGCCGTGATCATCGGGCTCATCGCGGGCGGCATCGTGGTCGCGTCGGTCGTGACGCTCGACCGGCTCAAGATCGACGATCCGGTGGGCGCCGTCTCGGTGCACCTCGCGTGCGGCATCTGGGGCACGCTCGCCGTCGGCATCTTCTCGACGAACCCGGAGCACTCGTTCGTGACGCAGCTCATCGGCGTGGTCGCGTACGCGGCGACGGCCGCGGCCGGCTCTGCCCTCCTCTTCTTCTTGGTGAAGAAGACGATGGGTCTGCGCGTCTCCGCCGAGGAAGAGCGCGAAGGCCTCGACTTCGGTGAGCACGACATGCACGCGTACGACTTCTCCCCGGGAACGAAAGAGTCGAGCGTCGGCACGGCGGTGCCGGCAGCTGCCCCGGCGGAGTGATCCCAGAGGGGATTTCCTTTGCCCCCGGCGCAACTCGGGTAGCGCCGGGGGCTCTTTTTATTCGACGCAGCGGTCGGGCACCACGGCGCGCGGGGTACCAGCCGGGACATTCGGCGCCTGCCCGCCCCCGACGGTGCAAGCGCAGTTCTCGCGGGACCTCGACCTCCTGACCGTGCCGGTTCGGTGCGGACACCGCAGCGTGCGGTGCTCGCACGCCGTTCAGCTCCTGGCCGTGCCGGTTCGGTTTGGGAGCCACGTCGCGCAGGCGACAGCCTGAATGTTTAGCTCCTTACCTTTCCCGCACGTCGCCAGTCGGGCGGGCCCGACGCAGACGCAGTGGCGTCGCACCACGGGAGTTCGGGGGCTGGTCGGGACATTCCTGACCGCGGTGCGCCTTGCTCCTATTCGTCACGTGTGCCCCGCCGACCGGCGTAGCGCGTGATGTCACCAGTTCTGCACGAAGCGGCTGCGGGCTGGGATCGGTTCCAGCGGAAAAGTTGCACCAATGCGGCGATGGAGTTGCGTGCGCTTTGCCTGTTTTTGCTCGACCGAAGGACCGGCTGCGCTATGTAGGGTGTCCGTCCCCTCGCGGGATGTCGTGTGCGCGCAGCGAAGCAAGGAGTGATGATGCGGGTGTCGAGTCGCGTTCGCCTGAAGACGTTGGTCGTTGGCGTTCCCCTGGTCGCTTTGGCAGCGGTGAGTTGCGCCGGTTCCGAGTCGGAGGGGCCTCCTCGCGATTCGACGACCACGGGCGGCTCGCCAGGCACCGGCACGGGCACTACTGGAGGCACCACGAGCACCGGAGGCACGGTGACCGGCACCGGCGGAACGACGATTCCGGGCAACGGTGGCACGGGCAATACCGGGACCGGAGGCGTCGAGATCCCGGGTGGTTCCGGAAGCGGCGGCGCCGGCGGCGCGCCGACTCCTGGGAATGGAGGCGCTCCGCCCGCGAACGGCGGCATGGCGGGGATGCCGCCCGTCGGAAACGGCGGCACGGCTGGCATCGGTGGCTCCGATCCCACCGGCACGGGCGGTGATTCGGCGGGAATGACCGGCAGCGGCGGCACGCCGCCGTCGACGGGCAACGATCCACCCGGCTACTGGCGCTCCGGCGACTGGCACGGCTGCGTGTGGACCGGCATCGATACGGTCGAGGGCAGCACGACGAAGATCACGCCGCAGGACTTCACGAGCCAGCCCGCGGGTGGCCCCTATTGCGTGTCGGGGACGGTGCACGGCGATTACAAATCCGTCTCGCTCCTCGGCTTCAACCTGGCGGAGCCCCCCGAAGGCGCGGATTGCTCGTACAAGCCGGTCGACATCAACGCGCCAGGGCCCCCGGCCGTCAACATCGCGAGCAGCGGGGCGGCCGGCATCGCCGTGAACTTCGCGAAGAAGACCGGCGCCACCTTGCGCATTCAAATCCAGGGCCCGAACGGAGCGAAAGACGAGAACGATCGCTGGTGTTACACGATCACGGACCCGAGCGGGCCGATCCTCGCCAAGTTCAGCGATTTCAACACGAAGTGTTGGGACGGAACCGGGAACGACTACGCCGGCGAGCCGATCTCCGCGATCGTGTTTACGGTTCCGGGCGTCATGGGCACGCAGGAGCAGTTCGACTACTGCGTCCAAGGCTTCGCCTTGGGCAACTCGCCCGACGACGCGCCCGAGGGCGGCTCCTCGGGCCCCCTGACGGGGCGCATTGGCGGCCCTGGCTCGCGCGACCTCGATTTCCAGCGCGTGAAGGTCAAGGCCGGCGGCAAGAGCTACATCATCCAGAACAACAACTGGGGCAACCCGGACGGCACCGATCAAACGATCGAGTACCGCGACAACAGCTTCACGATCGTCCAGGCAACCGGTGCCGGCCCCGGTGCGGGCGTGCCCGCGTCGTTCCCGTCTATCTACATCGGCGCGAACGGCGACACGCAGGGCGGTCTGTTCTCGACGAGCTCGGACGACAATCTGCCCAAGCAGATCAGCACGATTCAGAGCATCCAGACGAAGTTCAAGTACAACCGCGCGGGCGGCAACTACAACGCGGCCTACGACGTCTGGTTCTCGGCCTCGCCGCCCAATGCGCCGTACGAGGACGCGATCTCGGGCTTCGTCATGGTCTGGCTCTACGACCCGCCGCAGAACCAGCCCATCGGTAGTCCGCTGCCGGAACAGGCAAACATCGCTGGTCGCAACTGGCAGGTTTGGGTCGGCCAACGCGGCGGGAGCCGTGCGAATGCAAACGCGCCAGTGGTCTCGTACGTGGCGACGCAGACCTTGATGGAGATGCAGTTCGACCTGCTCGACTTCATCAAAGACGCCACGAAACACGGCATCCAGCCGAGCTGGTACCTCACCGACGTGTTCGCCGGCTTCGAGATCTGGGACGGCAACGGAACCCAGGGCCTCGCCGTCGAGGAGTTCACGGCGGTCGTGCAGTAATCCCCATTCCACTCGAAGCAGCGAAGCGCCGCGCCGGAAACTCCCCCGTCGCGGCGCTTCTTCATTTCGGCGCGTCGCTCCCACTTCCCAGCTCGCACTTCGCGAGGCCCGACCCTCTCACGCGCACCTGCCAGCTCGGAATGTTCGAGGCCTCACCCCTTCCGAGCTCGTTCCCAGCATGCAGATCCGAAGGCGTCCTCACTTGCCAGCATGCGGCCCAAGGCGTCGGCTTTCTTCCCCGGGCTTCCTGGCAAGCGCCATAAGAGGGTCCGGTGTTCCCTTGGCGGGTGGCCGGGACTTCAGACGACCCGGTCGGGGTGGCTGTAGACGTTGAGGCGTTCGCCGCGCTCGAGGCCGCCGCCGCGGCCGCCCGGGCGGCCGCCGAGGCGGAGGCCGAGGGACGGGGGGGCGGAGAGCCCGGGCCCGACCGGGAGC
>QGUH01001286.1 GCA_003242355.1 Pseudomonadota bacterium | reverse complement strand
CCGAGGGGAAGGGAGCCCTTCAGCAAAGCCCGAGTGGGGGCCGGGGGGGGAGGCACGGGGCACCGCCACGCCGAGAGCCCCAAGGCAGGCCTCGGTCTGCTCGGGCTCGCGCCGAAGAAACATTTCGGGCAGTGCTTCCTCGCGGATCGGGGGATCGCCGCGCGCATCGCGGAGCTGGCGACGCCCGGGGGCGGAACCGTGATCGAGCTCGGGGCGGGGCTCGGCGCGCTCACGCGTCCGCTGCTCGAGCGCGCCGAGCACGTGGTCGCGGTCGAGCGCGATCGCGATCTGGTTCCCGCGCTGCGTACCACGCTCGCCGATGCGGTCGACGCCGGGCGGCTCACGGTGCTCGAGGCCGACGCCAAGACAATCGACGTGGCCGCGCTGCTCGCGGGAAAGCCCGCGCCGCACGTGCTCGCGGGCAACCTGCCGTATCAGATCACGGGGCCGCTGCTCACGCTCGCCACGCGTGCGGCTCGGATCCTCGACCGCGTCGTGTACCTGGTTCAGCTCGAAGTCGCAGCGCGCCTCGCAGCCGGCCCGCGTGAGGCCGATTACGGCGCGCTCAGCGTGTTCGTGCAGGCGGCCTTCGACGTCGAGCGGCCGCTCGTGGTCCGGCGCGGCGCCTTCTACCCCCAACCGAACGTGGATTCGGCGCTCGTCGTTCTCACGCCCCGCCGCGCGCCCATCGAGGAAACGGAGACGTTCAGCGCGCTCGTGCGCGCCGCGTTCGCCGGACGCCGAAAGAAGCTCGGAAACGCCTGGAAAGCGCTCGCACCGCGCGAGGCGCTGACGAGCGCGGCCTCTCGCGCGGGCATCGATCTCGAACGCCGCGGCGAAGAGCTCGACGTCGGCGCGTTTGCGCGCATGGCGACCGAGCTCGACGTCGCCCTCGTCGCGGCTCCCAAGCCCGTGCCGCGCTAGACGCCGTTCGGTTCATCCGTGTCTCGGGGCGCACCAGGTCTTCGTCATGGTGGGCTCGCGTTGGAAGTTCCGCTGAGGACCGCAACGGCGAGGTGATCGCCTTCGAGCAGCGTTTCGGCGTTCCGCACGCCCATCGTTCCCGAGCCCGTGATCTGAATCGTTTCCGACGCGAGCGCGTAGATGCGGAATTCGTAGGTGTCGGTGTTGGCGTTTCCACCGCCGAAGTTGGGGCAGGGCCCGAAATAGTCGCCGGAGCCGAACGGTCCGATTTGCGAAGCACCGATCGCGTCGGCCTGGGCTTTCTTGAAGCCTTCGGGCAGCTCGGTCACGTCCGCCGGGATGTTGTAGACGACCCAGTGATACCCGTTTTGATCCGGCGGGGTCTTCTTCGTCAGCGTGATGTCGATGAACGTGATCGCATAGCTCTTCGTCCCTTCGGGACCGGGGGTCCACTGGAGGGGCGGCATGATGGAGCCCATGAAGCCTGCTTTGGCGCAGGTGTATTCGTCAGCGAACTCCGCCCCGTCTTCGTGCTTTGGGCTCTTCAGCGTGAACTCCCCGGTGTTCGCACTGCCGCCGCTGCCGCCGCCGGTACCTGCGTCGCCCGCAGTGCCTCCGTCGCCCGCGGTGCCGCCATCGCCCCCGCCGGCCGTGCCGGCGGTTCCCCCGCCGCCCCCCTCGGCCCCCGCCGTTCCTCCCGTGCCCCCCCCCCCGCCATCCCCGCCTCCCGAGCCGCCCCGCGTCCCT
>QGUH01000269.1 GCA_003242355.1 Pseudomonadota bacterium | reverse complement strand
GGGTTGTGTTTCGACCGTGCCCCCAGGATCGCCGGGGTGGGTAAAGCCTGAAGGGCGCGGTCCGGGTGCGTCCGCGCCCTGAGCTCCTCGTCGATGTCGACGCCGATCATGGCGAGCAGCCGATCGCAGGCCGCTTCGCCGCGAGGCGTGCGCAGCGTTTCGAACACGCCGCGCGCCTCGAGCGCGCCGCGCTCGGCGCTGTGGTAGTTCATGAGCCGGTGCTCGATGTGCGCGAGTGACGCGTCGGCCTGCGCCGTGCCGAGGCGGTAACCGGCGCGCTCGAACTCCGCGCGCGCTTCGAGCGCCAGCCGCCGAGAGCGCTCGGTGATGCCCTCGGAGTGGTCGATCCAACTCAAGAGCAGGAGGCACTGCCCGCGACCGAGCGGTTGATCGAGCTCGGCGAAGCACCGCTCGCCGCGCTCGATGGTCTCGCGCGCCTCCTCGTAGCTGCCGAGCACGTACTGGATTTCGCCGGAAACGGCGAGACAGAGGGCGAGCCCCTGGACGTTGCCGAGCTCCTCGAACGTCGTGAGCGCGCGCTGCACGAGATCCAGCCCCTCGGCGTTCGCGCCCTGCTCGCTCGCCACGTGCCCGAGCAGCCGCAGACAGTGCGCGACGTTCTCGCGATCCCCGAGCTCTTCGAAGCGGGAACGCGCGAGGTCCGCGTACGTGTTGGCTTCGGCGATGCGCCCGACGTGGCGCAGCGCCTCGGCTTGCCAAGGATTCTTGGGCGCGAGCGTGCGCCCGGGAGCTTGCCCCTTGAAAGCCCGCCGCGCGCGCCGCGCGCGAGCGGCTCGCGCGCGCCGTTCCAGCTGCTCTGCAGGAACTCGAACAGGAGGTGCGCCGCCGAATCGGCGTCGCCGGCCTGGATCAGGTTCACCACCCGCTGGCGCACGATGCGGCGCGTGTTGGCGAGCGGGTGCTGCGTGAGCGCCGTGGCGGCGGCTCGATAGATGCGCTCCTTGTCGGGCCGCTGCTCGAGCCGTAGCAACAAGTGCTCCTGCAGGAGCTCGTGGGGCCAACTGAGCCGACCTGGGCCGCGCGGGATCAGGATCTCGGCGTTCTGCAGGCTCAGGATGGCGGCGTCCGCCGGCTGCCCCAGCGCGGTGAGCAGCGCATAGAGCACCGTCCGACGAATGTCGCCGCCGAGAGTGGCCGCCGCGTACGCGGAAAGCCGATAGCTCTCGGGCACCGCGGTGAGCCGCGCGTCCCAGAGCTCGGCCGTGGTTTCGGGGCGAACGGCGAGCACCTCCGGCGGCACGCGGTACATGCCGTCGCGAAACTCGAGGTTGCCCGCGAGCGCCCAGGCATGCAGCTGCTGCAGCGCGAAGAGCGGATTGCCGCGGCTGCGCCGCGCCGCCTCCTGCACGGCTTCGTCGTCGAGCGGCAACGAGGCGCGAATGAGCTCGATCGTGGTTTCGGGCGGGAGCGGATCGATCTGGATCACCGTCCCGTTCATCGCGTCGCGCAGCTCGCGCAGGCGATCGGCGGCGGGCGTGCCGAGCGCGACGTCCTCCGAGCGCACGGTAGCCACCATCACGATCCGCTGATCGGGCTCCTCGCTCAGGATCCGCGAGAGGCCCTCGTACGTGGTCGGAGCCGCGTTGTGCAGATCGTCGAGCCAGAACAAGAGCGGTCGGCCGTTCGCGATGCGCCGCAGCGTGTAGCGGATCACCATCCGCCGCGTGTCGAGCGTGTCGAGCGTGAACCGGATGCCGCTCGGCCCCGCGGGCTGGTCGGGCCCCATCGGCCGGAACCACTCGGCGGTACCAGCGACCCAGGCCCGACCGTTGCGATCGTCGCGACGCACCTTCCAGCGATCGAGCAACGAACGCTCGATCACCGCGCGGTCGACGCGCTCGAAGTTGAAGTAGTGGATCGCGGCGCCGAGCATGCCGTCGAGCGAGCTCCGGATTTTCCGGTAGCGGGCGCGCAGGGGCACCATCAGCCCCTCTTCGTGCATCACCTCGCACAGCCACTCGGCGATGCGGCTCTTGCCGCATCCGGCGGAGCCGACGAGCAGCACGAGCCGATGCGGCGGCCCCTTGCCGGCCACGACCTCGTCACAGATCGCTCGCAAGCGGGCACGCACGTCGGCACGGCCGACGAGCGGGCTCGGACGAATGCTGAGCAGCCCTGGCGGGCGCTCCGGAGCGGCCGAAAGCTCGGGCTTGTGCGACCGCGGCCCGGTCGGGCTCGCCTCGACGAGCACCGGATCGATCGGCGGCGGCGTCGGGAGGCTGTACACGGCCGTCCGCGGATCGGGGCGGAACCGCGCCCAGTCCCGCCGGCACTCGGCGGCGAACTCCCAGCGATCCCACGGGCGCTTGGCGAGCATGCGCGTAACGAACGCCTCGACGCCACTCGGCGCCTCGATCGCGAGCCGAAGCGGCGGCGGCGGCTCGAACGCGTGCACGCGAAGCAGCTCGCGGGACTCTCCGCTGAACGGCGGACGCCCCGAAAAGAGGCGGTACAGGATGCACCCGAGGGCGTAGAGGTCCGTCGCCCCGCAAACGTGGTGCATCTCGTGCTGGATCTGCTCCGGCGCCATGTAGCCCGGAGTTCCGGCGCCCGCGTGCGGCGTGTATTCGATGGCCTTGGCGCCGTCGAGCCGTTCGTCGTGCCAGTCTTGCCGGAGCCAGGCGAGACCGAAGTCGAGCACGTGGATTCGCGGAGGCCCGCCATCGAGCGCCGCCTCCACGAGCACGTTCGACGGCTTCAGGTCGCCGTGAATCACTCCGCGGGCATGCGCATGCGCGAGCGCCGCCAGGATCTGGTCGGTCACGTGCCAGATCACCGGGAAGCCGAGCCGCGCGTGCGACAGCTCGTGCAGCGACGTGCCCCGAACGAGCTCCATCGCCAAGTAGGGCGAGCCGTCGCGGAGCTGTCCGAAGTCCTTGGCGCGCACGATGTTCGGGTGGTCCAAGGCGGCGAGCGCGCGCGCCTCCTTGTAGAACCACATCAAGTATTCGTGGACGAGGTTCCCGGGCGGAGGGATCACGCGCTTGAGGGCGACGAGCTGTCCGGTCGCCTGATCGCGGCAGCGATAGACGATGCCCATGCCCCCCTCGCCGAGCACGCCCAAGACTTCGTAGCGCCCGGCGATCACCGTGCCCGGGAGAACCGGGACGCCGGGCGGAGCGGGCTTCGGGGCGCCGACGCCTGCCGCAGACGGAATGCTGGGCGGCGCGCTGTGCTCGTCCCGAATTTCCCGTTCCGGGACGTGCGCTGGCCCCCGGGGCTCCGGGCTGGTCGGGGCCGAGTCTTCCTCGTCGGGCTCGATCGCGACGAGGTCGACGTCGTCTTCGCGAGGCGCTGCGCGGCGTTCGGCCGACGAGTGTCCGCCGTCGGGATGACGGGGGTTCTTCGCTTCGCTGGCCTCGGCCATGGCCCGGCGCGAGTTTAGTCCGCCCACCGGGGCCGTCGAGAGGGCGAGCACGCCGATATTCCAGTCGCTCGCGAATCGGAAATCGGCATGCATCTCGGATAGTTGCGTGAGACTGGCGCGGGAGGAGACGCACGACTACCCTGTGCGCCCCATGTCGAGCCCCCCCGTGCTGCGCGACCCACCCCTTGCTACCCGGGATCCCGAGATCGCTCGCCTCGTTCGTGAGGAAGAGCTCCGCGAAGCTCACAAGCTGCGGCTGATTCCGAGTGAGAACTACGTTTCCCGCGCCGTCCTCGAGGCCACCGGTTCGGTCCTCACGAACAAGTACTCCGAAGGATATCCCGGTAGGCGTTATTACGAAGGCCAGCAGATCATCGATCAGGTGGAGGAGCTCGCGTGCGCGCGCGTAAAGGCGCTGTTCGGCGCCGAGCACGTCAACGTGCAGCCCTACAGCGGCAGCCCGGCGAACCTGGCCGTCTATCTCGCGTTCTGCCAGGCGGGCGATCCGGTGCTCGGCCTCGCGCTGCCGGCGGGCGGCCATCTGACGCACGGCTGGAACGTCAGTATCACCGGCAAGTACTTCAAGAGCTTCGGCTACGGCGTTCGCCCCACCGATCACCGCATCGATCTCGACGAGGTGCGCAGGCTCGCCCGCGAGCATCGCCCCAAGATCATCTGGTGCGGAACGACGGCGTATCCGCGCGTGCTCGAGTTCGACAAGTTCCGCGAAATCGCCGACGAGGTCGGCGCGAAGCTCTGCGCCGACATCTCGCACATCGCCGGGCTCGTCGTCGGCGGCGTGCATCCGTCGCCGATCGGGATCGCCGACGTCGTGACGACCACGACGCACAAGACGCTCCGCGGCCCGCGCGGGGGCATGATCCTCTGCCGCGCCGAGTACGCGAAGGACATCGATCGCGCCGTTTTTCCCGGTCTGCAAGGAGGGCCGCACAATCACACGACGGCGGCCATCGCCGTCGCGGCCAAGGAAGCGAGCGAGCCCGAGTTCAAGCGTTACGCCGAGCGCGTCGTGGAGAACGCGCGCGTGCTCGCCGAGTGCCTGCTCGCCGAAGGGTTTTCCCTGGTGACCGGCGGCACGGACAATCATCTCATTCTGATCGATCTCACCAACCGAAACGTTCCCGGAAAGGTCGCGGCCCGCGCGCTCGATCGCGCCGGGATCGTGTGCAACTACAACTCGGTCCCCTTCGACAAGCGCAAGCCGTTCGATCCGTCCGGCATTCGGCTCGGCACGCCCGCGATCTCGTCGCGCGGCATGGGTACGGACGAGATGCGCCGGCTCGCCAAGTGGATGTCTCAGGTCGTCAGCGCACCGGACGACGAGGCACTCGGCGCCCGCGTGGCGGCCGAGGTGCGCGAGCTCTGTCAGAACTTCCCGCCTCCCGGAATCGTGATCTGATGGCGCGTGCGACCTCCGCCCGAATCGAAAGCTCGACCGCGAGCCCCACGGCTCGACGCGATGCCCTTCCCCGAAGCGTCGCAAACGGAGCACGGTGATGGCGGACCGCGTGTCGAGCGAGCTGTTCGCGCGCGCCGAGCCGCTCTTGCCCGGAGGCGTCAATAGCCCGGTGCGCGCGTTTCGCGCGGTCGGGGGCGGCCCGGTGTTCATCGAACGGGGGCGCGGCTCGAAGCTCTACGGCGCCGACGGCACGGAGTACGTGGACTACGTGGGCTCGTGGGGCCCGCTCATCCTCGGGCACGCGGCGCCGCCCGTGGTGGCCGCGCTGCGCGCCGCGGCGGAGCGCGGGCTCACGTTCGGCGCTCCGACGGCGCTCGAGGTGCGCTTCGCGGAGCGCATCCACGAGCTTTATCCGAGCATCGAAATGATGCGCGCAGTCTCGAGCGGCACCGAAGCCACGATGAGCGCGCTGCGCGTCGCGCGCGGGTTCACCGGGCGTCCCGTGATCGTCAAGTTCGACGGGTGCTACCACGGGCACTCGGACGCGCTGCTCGTCAAGGCGGGCAGCGGGCTCGCGACGTTCGGCACGCCCGACTCGGCCGGCGTGCCCGAGCCCGTCGTCGCGCACACCTTGACCTTGCCCTACAACGATCTCGCGACGCTCCGCGACGTGTTCGCGGCGCGCGGCTCCGAAATCGCCTGCGTCATCGTGGAACCCGTCGCCGGAAACATGGGCTGCGTGCCCCCCGAGCCCGGGTTTCTCGAGGGCATCCTCGAGCTTGCGCGCAAACACGGAGCGCTCTGCATCTTCGACGAGGTGATCACCGGGTGCCGCCTCGCCCCGGGCGGCGCGCAGGAGCGCTTCGGGCTGCGTCCGGACCTCACCTGCCTCGGCAAGATCGTGGGCGGAGGCATGCCTCTCGCGGTTTACGGCGGCCGCCGCGACGTGATGAGCCTCGTTTCGCCGCTCGGGCCCGTGTATCAGGCGGGCACGCTCAGCGGCCATCCGGTCGCCGCGAGCGCCGCGCTGGCGACGCTCGGCGAGCTCGATCGCGCGGCGTACGAACGCCTGGAACGCGCGGGGCAGCGC
>QGUH01000268.1 GCA_003242355.1 Pseudomonadota bacterium | reverse complement strand
CGAGAACGGCTTCGCGGCGATCCTCATCATCGGGTTGGTGGGGCTCGTCGTCGATCAGCTCTTGGCGTTCGTGGGCCGGTATCTCTTTCCGTGGGAGAGCGGCAAAACGCGGCTCTTCCGTTGGGTTCACGGCGTGCGCCGGGCGCTGCCCGGCGCGGTCCGTCCGGCGCGCGCGGCGAGAGCGGTGTCCTGAGGGTCGCCGCGGGGAGCGCTGTTTTCCGTTTCGTCTCGAGTTTGCGAAGGAGCACGAGAGCCATGTCCGACCTCCTCGATTTGCCGAGTTACCTCGACCGACCGCCCGCGGTCGCCGCACGCTTGGCCGAGCTCGCCGCCCGCCCGTTGGTGATGAGCATCGAGGATCTGTCGCGCGAATACGCGAGCGATGGCGGAAACAGCGTCCTGGCGCTTTCCGGCATTCACTTCGAGATCCGACACCGCGAGTTCATCAGCGTGATCGGGCCGTCCGGGTGCGGAAAATCGACGCTGATCCGCATCCTGGCGGGCCTCGATGCGCCGACGAGCGGGCGCGTTCGCCTCGATGGCCACGACGTGGTCGGCCCCGGCGCCGACCGGGGCATGGTGTTCCAGAGCTACACGCTCTTCCCCTGGCTCTCCGTGAAGAAGAACGTGATGTTCGGCCTCAAGATGCGCGGGCTGCCCACGCGCGAGGCGGAGCGCCGGGCGCTCGAGTGGCTCGAGCTCGTGGGCCTCGGCGATTACGCCGAGCTCTACCCGGCGCAGCTCTCGGGGGGCATGAAGCAACGCGTGGCCATCGCGCGCGCCTTGGCCAACGAGCCGCGCATCCTCTTGATGGACGAGCCGTTCGGCGCGCTGGACGCGCAAACGCGCGCGGCGATGCAAGCCCACCTCTTGCGCATTTGCGACACGGTGGACGTGACCGTGCTCTTCATCACGCACGACCTCGACGAGGCGGTCTATCTCTCCGATCGCATCGTGGTGCTCGGCGCGAATCCGGGTCGCGTTCTCGAAATCATCGAGGTCCCCGTGGCGCGGCCACGCACGCCCGAGCAGTTCCTTTCGGCGCATTTCTTGGCGACCAAGAAACGTCTGGAAGAATTGATTCATCGACGCGAAACCGTCCCGAGACACGACGCGGGCACGATCCGAGCCGCCTGATCGGGACGACCCGATCCGCTCGAGCGTTGCGGTCGCGCTCGGGTGACAGGGCTGAACGCCGGGACGACCCGGCACCGAGTTGTCGCGCCGCCTTCTCAGGGTGGCGGCGCGGCGGAGGCGAGCTCGATGCCGAGCGATGCGAATACCGACAATGCTGGTGCCATTTTGCTGGAGGAGCCCCTGCGCGGCGGGCAGATGTGGTCGCGCGTCCTCCGGCGCGGTCAGACCCTCACGCTGATCGACGTGGAAGGGGGCGCGGCAATCGCGGCGTTGTTCTTCAACGCCGACCAACCCCTCGAACGGTACAACATGCCCGACACGCTCAAGGCGCAGCACGTGGCGCGCCTGACGGCGGGCGCGGTGCTGTATTCGGACATGGGGCGCGTGCTCTGCTCCATCGTTCGCGACACCGCGGGCTGGCACGACACGATCACGGGCCACATGACCGCGGAGATGTCGCAGCGCAAGTACGGCGTCGGCAGCTATCAGCAGCTCCGCAACGACTTCTACCGGAACACGCGGGACAACTTCTTGATCGAGCTCGGCAAGCACGGGCTCGGCAAGCGCGACATCCACCCCAACGTGAACTTCTTCGTGAAGGTCACCGCCGATCCCGATGGCTTTCTCACCTTCGCGACGGATGCGGCGCGCCCCGGCAGCGAGGTCACGCTGCGGGCCGAGATGAACGTGCTCGTCGTGCTCTCGAACACGCCGCACCCGCTCGAGCCCGGCACCCGCTACGCGCCGAAACCGGCGCTGCTCCGCCTCGCCGCCGGAGAACCGGCGGGGGTGGACGACCCGTGTCGCCACGCCTGCCCCGAGAACGAACGCGGATTCGTGCTCACCGAGAGCGCCTTCGCGGGGGTTACGCCATGACGCTGCACGAAAGCGGGTTGGACCCGGCGCGCGCCGTTCTCGACCACGTGCTCGACGCGGGGCTCGGTTGGAGCCGCAAGCTCCGGCGCGGCCAGATTTTCCGCATCGTCGATCTCGAGGGCAACCAGGCCGTCGACACGCTCTTTTACGACGCCGACGATCCGAGCAACCGCTACGGCGCCGTCGACACCATTCGCGAGCAGGGCAACCTCTATTTGACGACCGGGAGCCGCCTGCTCTCGACGGAAGGGGACGTGCTGCTCACCATCGTCGCCGACACGTGCGGACGGCACGACACGCTGGGCGGCGCTTGCGCGGCCGAATCGAACCAGGTGCGCTACGCGATCGAGAAGAAGTACATGCACAACTGCCGCGACAGCTTCCTGCTCGAAATCCAGAAGCGGCTCGAGGGCATGTCGAAGCGCGACCTGACGGCGAACATCAACTTTTTCATGAACGTCCCCGTCACACCCGAAGGGAAGCTCACGTTCGAGGACGGGATCTCCGCGCCGGGGCGTTACGTCGAGCTTCGCGCCGAGCGCGACGTGATCGTGCTGATCTCGAATTGCCCGCAGCTCAACAATCCCTGCAACGCCTACAATCCCACGCCGGTGCGCCTGCTCGTGTGGGATCCCGAGTAGCGGCCGAAGCAGCCTTTCGTTGGAGCAAGCGGTGTTCGAGAAAGTCCTGGTCGCGAACCGCGGCGAGATCGCCTCGCGCGTGTTCCGCACGTTGGCGCGGCTCGGCGTGCGGTCGGTCGCGGTGTATTCCGAGGCCGATCGGCACGCGCGCCACGTGCTCGAAGCCGACGAGAGCGTGTGCATCGGGCCGGCGGCGCCGGCGGAGAGCTACCTCAATCCGGCGGCAATCCTGGAAGCCGCACGGAAGACGGGCGCACGAGCGATCCACCCGGGGTACGGCTTTCTGAGCGAGAACGCGACGTTCGCCGAAGCGGTCGAGCAGGCGGGGCTCGCGTTCGTCGGGCCGACGCCGGAGCAAATCCGGCGCTTCGGCACCAAGCACGGCGCGCGCTCGCTCGCCACCGAGCTCGGGGTGCCGCTCTTGCCCGGCACCGGGCTGCTCGCCGATGCGGAGCGCGCGCGGCAAGCCGCCGAGCGCATCGGCATGCCCGTGATCGTGAAGAGCACGGCGGGCGGCGGCGGCATCGGCATGCAGGTCTGTCGCGATCTCGACGCGTTGCCGGCGCTCTTCGAGACGGTGCGCTCGCTCTCGGAGAAGAACTTCGCCGATGGCGGGGTGTTCCTCGAGCGCTACGTCGAGCGGGCGCGCCACGTCGAGGTGCAGGTCTTCGGCGACGGGCGCGGCACCGTGATCGCGCTGGGCGAGCGCGACTGCTCGGCCCAGCGCCGCCATCAAAAGGTGCTCGAAGAGACGCCCGCGCCGGGCCTCTCCGAGGCGACGCGCGCGGCGCTCTTCGACGCCGCCGTGAAGCTCGGTCGCGCCGTGCGCTACCGCTCGGCGGGCACCGTCGAGTTCGTCGTCGACGCCGACACCGAGGAGTTCTTCTTCCTCGAGGTGAACACGCGGCTTCAGGTCGAGCATCCGGTGACCGAGCTCGTCACGGGCGTGGACCTCGTGGAATGGATGCTGCGCGTCGCGGCGGGCGACCCACTCGAGCTCGTGGCGCCGCCGCCGCGCGGGCACGCCATCGAGGTGCGCGTGTACGCCGAAGATCCGGCGCGCGGTTTTCGGCCGAGCGCGGGGTTGTTGACCGAGGTCGTGTTCCCGGAGGGCGTGCGTGTAGACGCGGCGATCGAGCGCGGCGCCGAAGTGCCCCCCAATTACGACCCGATGATCGCGAAGCTCGTCGCGCACGGCAACGACCGCGACGCGGCGCTCGAACGGCTCGCGAGCGCGCTCGAGCAGACGCGCATCGGCGGCATCGAGACGAACCTCGAGTTTCTGCGCTCGCTCGTCGCGAGCGCAGCGCTGCGCACGGGCGCCGTGGTCACGACGACGCTCGCCGCACACCGCTACGAGAGCCGCACGATCGAAGTGCTCGCGCCCGGGATGCTCACGACGGTGCAGGACTATCCGGGGCGCGTCGGCTATTGGGCGGTCGGGATCCCGCCCTCGGGCCCGATGGACGACCTCTCGTTTCGCCTCGCCAATCGCGCGGTCGGCAACGTGGAGGGCGCGGCCGCGCTGGAGCTCACGGTGGCAGGGCCCACCTTGCGCTTCGCGACGGACGCGATCATCGCCCTCGCCGGCGCGCACTTGCCCGCGACGCTCGACGGCGAGCCCGTGCCCTATCACGAGCCCGTGCCGGTGCGCGCGGGGCAAACCCTCGCAATCGGGAAGGTGCAAGGGCCCGGCTGCCGCGCGTATCTCGCCGTGCGCCACGGCTTCGACGTGCCCGAGTATCTCGGCAGCCGCGCAACGTTCACGCTCGGGGGCTTCGGTGGGCACGCGGGCCGCGCGCTGCGCACGGGGGACGTGCTGCACGTCGCCGCGAGCGGCAATACGGACGCCGAGCCCGCGCCGCTCGATCCCGCGCTCGTTCCCGAGCTCGCCGACACGATGCACGTCGGCGTGATCTACGGGCCCCACGGCGCGCCCGACTTCTTCACGCCGGGCGACATCGAGACGTTCTTCGCGACCGACTACGAGGTGCACTACAACTCGGCGCGCACCGGCGTGCGCTTGATTGGCCCCAAGCCCGTCTGGGCGCGCCCCGACGGCGGCGAAGCGGGCCTGCACCCGTCGAACATCCACGACTGCGCGTACGCCATCGGCACCGTCGACTTCACGGGCGACATGCCCATCGTCTTGGGGCCCGACGGGCCGAGCCTCGGCGGGTTCGTGTGCCCCGCGACGGTGGTGCGCGCCGAGCTCTGGAAAACCGGGCAGCTGCGACCTGGCGCACGCGTGCGCTTCCATCCGATTTCGATCGACGAGGCGTGCCGGCTCGAGGCCGAGCAAGCGCGGGCGCTCGCGGAGCGACGGGCCGCGCCGAAACGCGCGGTGTCGGGGGTCGTGCCGGAGCCTGCGGTGCTCCGCACGCGCGCCGAGAGCGAAGAGTCGAAGGGCGCGCTGTCGGACACCGCGGTGCGACTCGCGGGCGGCGAACCGCAGCGCGTGGTGCCGGAGACTGCGGTGCTCCGCGACCGCGCTGCGAGCAACGAGCCGGAACGCAGGGTCTCGGTTTCGATGCCGAAAGCGGCGGTGCTACCCGAGAGTGACGAGCCGAAGGGCATACCGTCGGGCGTCGTGCCGGAAACCGCAGTGCTCCGCGAGCGCCCCGAGACCGACGAGCGGCCCCGCGTCGTGTATCGGCCGAGCGGGGACTCTCATCTTCTCGTCGAATACGGACCGCTCGTGCTCGATTTGGAGCTGCGCTTTCGCGTGCACGCGCTCTGGGAGTGGCTCGGCGCGCAGCGCATCGCCGGCGTCGTGGATCTGACGCCGGGCATTCGCTCGCTGCAGGTGCACTACGATCCGGGCACGCTGCCGCTCTCGCGGCTGCTCGCCATCCTCGAGCGCGCCGAGGGCGAGCTGCCGCCGCCGACCGAGCTTTCGGTGACGACGCGCACGGTGCGCCTGCCGCTTTCGTTCGACGACCCGGCGACGCGGCTCGCGATCGAGCGCTACATGCACGGCGTGCGGCGGGACGCGCCGTGGACCCCGAGCAACCTCGAGTTCATTCGGCGCATCAACGGCCTCGAGAGCATCGAGGACGTGCGGCGCATCGTCTTCGAGGCGAGCTATCTCGTGCTCGGCCTGGGCGACGTGTATCTCGGCGCGCCCGTGGCAACGCCTCTGGATCCCCGCCATCGCCTCGTCACGACCAAGTACAACCCCGCGCGCACCTGGACGCCGGAGAACGCGGTCGGCATCGGCGGCGCCTACCTCTGCATCTATGGG
>QGUH01001285.1 GCA_003242355.1 Pseudomonadota bacterium | reverse complement strand
ACGGTGCTCTCCGGGTTGCCGCCGAGCTTTACGGTGCCGATCGTCGTACTGTTGCACATGGCCGAGCCGTTCGCGCGCTCGTTCGCCGATTGGCTCGGCGGGCTCGTGCCGTTTCCCGTGCGCTTCGCGGAGGACGACGAGCCGGTGCCCGAGCCGGGAAGCGCCGTCGTGTTGGTAGCGCCACCGGGACGCCACCTCACGGTGCGAGCGAACCGCTTGCGGCTCTCCGACGAGGCGGAACGGCATTCGTGCCGACCGTCGATCGACGTATTGTTCGAGTCGCTGGCGCGCGAGTGCGGCGATCGAACGCTCGCGTGTTTGCCACCGGAATGGGCCGGGACGGCGCGCAGGGCCTGCTCGAGCTCCGCCGCGCCGGCGCGTACACCATCGCGCAGGACGAGGCGACCTCGGTGATCTTCGGGATGCCGGCGGAAGCGATTCGCCTGGGGGCCGCGCGGGACGTGCTGCCGATCGATCGCGTCGCCCCGACCATCGTCGATGCGGTCGGCCGCACGCCGCGAGAGGAGTCGCGATCGTGAGCACACGGGTTCTCGTAGTGGACGACAGCCTCACGGTGCGCATGGATCTGTTCCAGGCGTTCCGCGGAGCCGGGTACGAGGTGCTGCTCGCCGCGAGCATCGCCGAGGCCCGGCGCCTCGCGTTCGAAGGATCCGTGGAGCTCGTGGTGCTCGACGTGATGTTGCCGGACGGCGACGGCATCGATCTCCTGTCGGAGCTCAAGCAAGAGGCCGCGACGGCGCACGTCCCGGTGATCTTGCTCTCCAGCGAGGACGAGATCCGGCATCGGATCTCGGGGTTCGAGCGCGGCGCCGACGAATACCTCGGCAAGCCGTACTCGACGGAGCGAGTGCTGCGACGCGCGCGCGAGCTGCTCGGCGAGCGCGCGCCACCGCGCCTCGTCCCGACCATTCTCGTCATCGACGACAGCCCGACGTTCGCGCACGCGCTCACCGCGGCGCTCGAGGCGAGCGGCTATCGCGTCGAGATCGCGCCCACCGGCGAGCTCGGGCTCACGCGCGCGCTCGAGCTCCGCCCGGATGCCGTGATCGTGGACGGCGTGCTGCCGCGCATGGACGGCGCCGCCGTGGTGCGGGCGCTGCGTCTCGATCCCGCGACCGAGCACGTTCCGTGCCTCTTCCTCACGGCCTCGGGAGGCGGCGCGACGGAAGTGACGGCGCTCGAAGCGGGCGCCGACGCGTTCGCGCGCAAAGAGCAGGGGACGGAGCTGATCCTCGAGCGGCTCGCCGCGCTGTTGCGCGTCGCCGAGGGCAGCCGTCGCGCGATGAGCACGCGCTCGGGCGGACCGCGCCGCATCTTGCTGCTCACGGAGAGCAACACGCTCACGGAATGGATCACGCGTCTTCTGCGGGAAGACGGCCACGACGTGCTCCGCGCGCAGAGCGAGGACGAGGCCTTCGAGCTGCTCACGCTGCAGGCGCCGGACTGCATGCTGCTCGAGCCCCTCCCGGAGGCCGGAGCAGCCTCTCGCCTCTGCCGGCGTTTGCGCGCCCTGCCGTTGCTCTCGGGCACGCCCATCGTCGTGCTCTCGTCCGGCGGCGACGGCATGAAGCAGGTCATCGACGCCGGGGCGGACGATTGGGTCCCGCGGGAGGCCGACAAGCCCGGAGGCGGGCCCTTATCACAATCTGACG
>QGUH01001284.1 GCA_003242355.1 Pseudomonadota bacterium | reverse complement strand
CGCATACCCGCCGGAGCGCGTTCGGCAGCGTCGCTCGCCCCACCGGTGAGCGCGTTCCTGGAAGCGTTCGCGGGCCCTTCGGGCGTCTCGATTCGAGCCTTCGCGGCGACGCTTTCGTTGGGTCGCATCCCGCCGCGTTTGGCGTTCGGCGTGACCTCGCGCCCTCGGTATCCGTTGCGCCCGCGTCATCACCCTCCGTGACACCCGCGACGGCGAGCACGGTTCGACGCACGGAGACTCATGGAAGGACGACCGAGCGGAGGACCTGCATTCGGGGAGCGCGCCGACTTTCACCTTCAGCGGGAAGCGTGGCGCGTGCCGATCCGCGCGCGTCGGAGCGCCAAACGCCTTCTTGCCCGAGAGCAACCTTCAGCGGGGAGCCTGGCGCGTGCCGCCCCGGCGAGCTCGGGCTCGAACCCCGATCCGTCATCGTGATCGGATTGGAGCTCGAGCGGCTACGACCGCGCCGAACCACGCCGAAGACAGCGGCGACAGGCAGCTCGTGGGAAGGGGCGCGCAGGCCCACTCCGCCGGAACGGGGCCACGCAAGTCCGCCCGGTGTTCTCTCGATCGTGATTCTCAGGGAGCGCACACCCGCCCGTTTTCGACGGTCCACTCGACGCGCGCGGCGGTTCCTGCGAACGCCGAAAGCAGCTCCGGCCGGGGAGTGGTGACGAAAACTTGACCGCCGCTCGAGCGCAAGAGCTCGTGCACGGCCAGGCTGCGGTGTGGATCGAGCTCGCTCGAAACGTCGTCGAGGAGCAGGACCGGCAAAACCCCGCGTGCCTCGGCGACGCAGGCCAGCTCGGCCAGCTTGAGCGCGAGCGTGACGAGTCGCTGCTGGCCTTGGGACGCATGAAAGCGCGCGAGGTGCTCGCCCACGACCAGCTCGAGCTCGTCGCGCTGCGGGCCGAACGTGGGGGCGAGACGCTGCCGGTCGCGGCTTCGACGCTCGCGCAGCTCGCGGCGAAACACCTCCGGATCCGTGCTCCCGCCGGGCACGTAGCGCGCCGTGAGCGGGAGCCCTTCGGGCCCGATTCGTGCGAATGCTGGAATCAAGTGCTCGACCAGCGCCTGGGCAGCCCGCTCGCGCGCGGCCTGGTAGCGAGCGCCGTGCTCGGCAACGAGCGGCTCGTACGCCTCGAGATCGGGAGCGCGCTCGCCCCGCTCTTCGAGAACGCGCTGGCGCTCCTTGACGGCCTGCTCGTAGGCGCCGCGGGCATCGTAGCCGTGGGGATCGACGAACAAGGCGACGCGATCGAGCAGCCGTCGCCGCACCGAGGCGGCCCCGGAGACGAGCTCGAGATCTCCCGGATGAAATGCGACGACCGGCGTGCGGAGCGCGTAGTCGATCAGCCGCTTGGGGCGCTTGCCGTCGATGGCCACGCGTCGCGTCCCACGAACGATTTCCGCCCGTTGCTCGCGCGTGCGTGGTCCCTCTTCGATTTCGGCACGGACGCCGAGCTGCTCCCGGCCTTGCTGCACGAGCGTGGCGAGCTTCTCGGTGCGAAAGCTCCGACTCGTCGCGACGAAGTAGAAGGCCTCGAGCAGGCTCGTCTTGCCTTGCCCGTTGTCGCCCGTGATCACCGTGAGCCCGGGTCCCGGAACGAGCTCGGCGTCCACGAGGTTCCGGAATCCGGTCACCGCGATGCGTTGCTTTTAAAAAACTCTGA
>QGUH01000267.1 GCA_003242355.1 Pseudomonadota bacterium | reverse complement strand
GAGAAATTCGTTCGTACGAAGCCCCACGTGAACGTCGGAACGATCGGTCACATCGACCATGGGAAGACGACTTTGACTGCGGCGCTGGTGAAGGTGCAGTCGAAGAAGAACATGGCGAAGGAGATCAAGTACGCCGACATCGCGAAGGGCGGCATCGTCCGAGACGAGACGAAGACGGTGACGATCGCGGTCAGCCACGTGGAGTACGAGACGGACAAGCGGCACTACGCGCACGTCGATTGCCCGGGGCACGCGGACTACATCAAGAACATGATCACGGGCGCGGCGCAGATGGACGGCGCGATTCTGGTGGTGAGCGCGCTGGACAGCGTGATGCCGCAGACGCGTGAGCACGTTCTTTTGGCGCGCCAGGTGGGGCTGAACCACATCGTGGTGTTCCTGAACAAGTGCGACGCGGTGGAAGACCCGGAGATGCTGGACCTGGTGGAGATGGAGGTCCGGGAGCTTCTGACGAAGTACAAGTTCGACGGGGACAACGCGAAGGTGGTCCGTGGCGCGGCGCTGCCGGCGCTCAACGGCGACCCGAAGTGGGAGGCGACGATCTCGGAGCTGCTGGATGCGCTGGACTCGGAGATTCCGGAGCCGGTGCGCGAGGTGGACAAGCCGTTCCTGATGGCGGTCGAGGACGTGTTCTCGATCAAGGGCCGCGGGACGGTGGCGACGGGGCGGATCGAGCGCGGCGTGATCCGGGTGAACGACGAAGTGGAGATCATCGGCTTCGACCGGAACGCCAAGACGGTGGTGACGGGCGTGGAGATGTTCCGCAAGCAGCTGGACGAGGGCCAGGCTGGCGACAACGTGGGCTGCCTGTTGCGCGGCATCGAGAAAGACGGCGTGGAGCGCGGGCAGGTTCTGGCCAAGCCCGGGAGCATCAAGCCGCACAAGAAGTTCCTGGGCGAAGTGTACGTGCTGAAGAAGGAAGAAGGCGGCCGGCACACGCCGTTCTTCACGAACTACCGTCCGCAGTTCTACATCCGGACGACGGACGTGACGGGGAGCGTGCAGCTTCCCGAGGGCGTGAAGATGGTGATGCCGGGCGACAACATCACGATGGAGATCGAGCTCATCACCTCGGTGGCCCTCGAGGAGCAGATGCGCTTCGCCATCCGCGAAGGCGGCAGGACCGTCGGCGCGGGCGTCGTCACCAAGATCATCGAGTGAGGAAGCGATGGTGCGCCGCGGCGGGTCCCAGAGTGAAGGCGGCCCCCGCGGCCGCCGTATCCGGGTCGCGCTTGCGTGTGCCCTCTGCGGCAGCAGGAACTACCGGACGACGAGGCTGCACACGGAAAGCGAGATCCTCAACCTGAGCAAGTTTTGCAAGCACTGTAATCGGCACACCCGGCACATCGAAGGCAAGTAGACGAGGAACGACGACGCGAGCGAAAGCGGCTCGAAGGATTATCGAAGCGCGAAGACCTCATCACCCGGGAGCGGCAGCCAACGAGCAGGGAGCTCGAACGAACGCCGCCTTTCCCAGGGGGAGCGCTCTCTAGGGGCGTAGCTCAGTTGGTAGAGCAGCGGATTCCAAATCCGCGGGTCGGGAGTTCGAGTCTCTCCGCCCCTGCAATCGCACCAAGGCATTCATGGCGACCGACACAGAGAACAAGACAGAGCCGGAAGGAGGCGCCTCGGACGAGAGCGCGACGTCCCCGCCGGCTCGCGGCGACGCGCCGCAAGGTGAGCTCGTCCCGACGGGCGAGAGCGCTGCGGTGCCGCTCGGTGTGCAGCGTTACGTGCACGCCGCTTTCCTCGCGGCGGGCATCTTGACCGCATACCTGAGCGGCAAGGTGCTCGGGCTCGTCTGGGGCAATCTCGCCGATTGGCCCGCCGCGGTTCGTGCGGTCCCACAGCTCGTCGGCTACTCGGAGGAGAGCCGCGAGTCGCTGACGCTGGCGGGAGGCGCCGTCATCGGCCTCCTCACGATGATTCAGCTTTACCGGAAGGAAGGCGTCCGCCGCTGGGCGCACGACGTCGCCGGGGAGCTCGCGAAGGTGACGTGGCCGAATCGCGAGACCGTGATGAACGGAACCCTGGTCGTGGTGGTCGCGAGCGCGATCGCCACGGCGTACGTGGCCGTGCTCGACCGGTTCTGGGGCTTTCTAACCACTCTGGTGTACGGCACCTAGCGGAGGGATCGTGGATTCTGCCGGGTCGACCAACAAGAAGTGGTACGTGATCACCACCTACTCGGGCTTCGAGAACAAGGTGAAGTCCGCGCTGCAGGAACGGATCCGCCAATACAAGATGGAGGACAAGTTCGGCGAGATCCTGATCCCTTCGGAGACGGTCACCGACACCACGAAGGACGGCAAGCAGCGCGTCAAGACGAAAACCAGCTTTCCCGGCTACGTCTTCATCGAGATGGAGATGAGCGAGAACGCCTGGCACCTCGTGAAGGACACGCCGAAGGTGACGGGGTTCATCGGCCATCAGCGCCCGCAAGAGGTCAAGAGCCCGCACATCGAAGATCTGCGCAAGGGCATCCTCGAGGGCGCCGTCAAGCCCAAGCCGCGCCATCACTTCCAAGAGGGTGACGAGGTTCGTGTCGTAGTGGGCGCGTTCGCGAACTTTTCCGGAACGGTCCAAGAGGTCAAGCCGGACAAGCAGAAGCTCAAGGTCATGGTCAGCATCTTCGGGCGTCCGACTCCGGTCGAGCTCGATTTTTCCCACGTTGAGAAGCGATGAGCGCCAAGAAGAAGATCACCGGGTACATCAAGCTGCAGCTGCCTGCCGGCAAAGCCAACCCCGCGCCGCCCGTCGGGCCCGCGCTCGGCCAGCACGGCGTGAACATCATGCAGTTCTGCAAGGAGTTCAACGCGCGGAGCGCGCCGCTCGGCGACACGATCATCCCGGTGGTGATCACGGTGTACGCGGACCGTTCGTTCTCGTTCGTGATGAAGTCGCCGCCCGCGGCGGTCCTCATCAAGAAGGCGTGCGGGCTGCCGACCCAGAAGAAGCCCGGATCGGGCTCCAAGGAGCCGAACAAGCAAAAGGTCGGCAAGCTGACCTATGCGCAGATCGAGGCGATCGCGAAGGAGAAGTTCAAGGACATGAACGCGGTGAGCATCGAGGCGGCGGCGCGTTCGATCATGGGCACCGCCCGCAGCATGGGCGTGGATGTCGTCGAAGCGTGACGCCGCGCCGCGCGAGGCAGGAGCCAGGCCGAAGTCACTGGTGCGGCACCGCGTGAGGTGACCGTCTCCCAGGAGTCGAAAGACGAAACCAATGGCAAAGAAACCCGCCAAGAAGCACGCCGCTGCGCTCGCGAAAATCGATCGCAGCAAGCGCTACACGGTCGAAGAGGCCGTGGCGCTCGTTCAGGCCGTGGCGTTCGCGAAGTTCGACGAGAGCGTCGACGTCGCGGTGCGCCTCGGCGTCAACCCCAAGCACGCCGATCAGATGGTGCGTGGCGCCATCGTGCTCCCGCACGGCACGGGCAAGACCATCCGCGTGGCCGTGTTCGCGCGCGGCGAGAAGGAGCGCGAGGCGCTCGAAGCCGGCGCCGACGTCGCTGGTGGCGACGAGCTCGTGCAGCGGGTTCAGGAAGGCTTCCTCGATTTCGATCGCGTGATCGCGACGCCGGACATGATGGGCGCCGTCGGTAAGCTGGGCCGCGTGCTCGGTCCCCGCGGGCTGATGCCGAACCCGAAGGTCGGCACCGTGACGTTCGACGTCAAGAACGCGGTGCGGGAAGCGAAGGCCGGCAAGGTCGAGTACCGCGTGGACAAGGCTGGCGTGGTGCACTGCCGCGTGGGACGCCGGTCGTTCGACCAGGCGAAACTGACCGAAAATACGGTGGCACTCCTCAGGGAGCTGGTGCAAAAGAAACCGCCCACCGCGAAGGGTACGTACCTCAAGAGCATTACGCTTTCGAGCACGATGGGCCCGGGGGTGCGGATCGATCCTGCCGCGTTCGCGGCCGGTGGTGAGGAGGAACGCTGATGGACCGGGCGCAGAAAGCCGATGCCGTCAAGGACATCCGGGAGCAGTTCGACCGGATGACCTCCGCCGTGTTCGTGGACTTCACGGGAATGACGGTCGAAGAGGTCACCAAGCTCCGGAACACGTTCCGCGAGAAGGGCGTGACCTATCGCGTCGTGAAGAACACGCTCGTTCAGAAGGCGCTCGAGGACAAGCCGTGGGTCGGCAAGCTCGACGACGTGCTCGTCGGGATGACCGGCGTCGCTTGGAGCTACGAGGAGCCGAGCGCTGCGGCGCGCGTGCTCCGCGACTTCTGCAAGGAGAACGAGAAGCTCAAGGTCAAGGCAGGCCTGCTCGAGGGCGAGATCCTGACCGCCAAAGCCGTCGAGGAGCAGCTCGCGACCTTGCCGAGCAAGGACGAGGCGCGTGCGCAGTTGCTGGCGACGATGATGGCGCCCGCTCAGCAGTTCGTCCGGCTGCTGAACGCGCCGGCCCAGAACTTCGTCGGCGTCCTCGCGGCGAAGCAGCGCAAGGAGGAGGGCGGGTGACGCGTCGCTCGTCGGCCCGAATCGAAACCCCAAACCCCTTTTGCCCAAGCCGGGAAGCCTTGGGACCGCATGGAGATTGTCATGGCTGAAATTACCAAAGAGCAGGTCGTCGATTACCTTTCCAACCTCCCCGTCATCCAGATCGCCGAGCTCGTGAAGGAGCTCGAGACGAAGTGGGGCGTCAGCGCGGCTCCCGTTGCCGTCGCGGCCGCTCCGGGCGCTGGCGCAGCGGCTGCTGCTCCGGCTGCCGAGGAGAAGACGGAGTTCACCGTGATTCTGGCGGACGCCGGCGCGAACAAGATCAACGCGATCAAGGTCGTGCGCGAGATCACGGGTCTCGGCCTCAAGGAAGCCAAGGACCTCGTCGAGGGCGCTCCGAAGCCCGTCAAGGAAGGCATTGGCAAGGAAGAGGCCGAGGACATCAAGAAGAAGCTCGAAGCAGCCGGTGCTAAGGTCGAGGTCAAGTAACTCCTTGCCTACAGTCCTGGCTTGGTATCCGAACCGGGCGCCGCGAGCGGGTCGCGGCGCCCGCGACGGCGCTCGCGAGACCCGAACGGCTCGCATGAAGGCAGCGGTGTGTCTTCCGCTCGCCTCGCCGCGATTTTGCGCCTCGTCGTGGGTGCGAGATCGCGGCTTCGTCCATTCTGCGCCGTCCGCCCGCTCCCGCCTGTGAGCCGCCCCGCTCGTTTGGAGGAACCCCCCAATGCCGTCCACGGTCCAGTCGAACTTCCGGCACCGTACCAATCTCGGTCGCGTCGAGCCGATCGTCGACGTCCCGAACCTGATCGATATCCAGAAGAGTAGCTACGACAAGTTCCTTCAGGCCGATGTACCGCCGCGCGAGCGCAAGGAGATCGGTCTCGAGGCGGTTTTCCGCAGCGTGTTCCCCATCAAGGACTTCGATGGGACGAGCGAGCTCGTATACGTCTCGTACAACCTCGAGAAGCCGAAGTACGACGTGGACGAGTGCCGCCAGCGCGGCATGACGTACGCGGCGCCGATCAAGGTCACCACCCAGCTCATGGTGTACGACACGCGCGATGGCGGCGAGCGCATCGTGCGCGACATCAAGGAGCAGGAGGTTTACTTCGGCGAAATCCCGCTGATGACGGAGACGGGGACGTTCATCATCAACGGGACCGAGCGCGTCGTCGTCTCGCAGCTCCACCGAAGCCCTGGCGTGTTTTTCGACCACGACAAGGGCAAGACGCACTCGAGCGGCAAGCTGCTCTATTCGGCGCGGATCATCCCGTACAGCGGCTCGTGGCTCGATTTCGAGTTCGACCACAAGGACATCATCTACGTGCGCATCGACCGTCGCCGGAAGATGCACGCCACGGTGCTCCTCCGCGCGCTCGGCTACAGCACGCAGGACCTGCTCAACTACTTCTACTCGACGGAGACCGTTTATCTCGACAAGGGCGGCAAGTTC
>QGUH01001283.1 GCA_003242355.1 Pseudomonadota bacterium | reverse complement strand
TTCACGTAAGCGATGGGGGCGCCGTCGTTCGGCTGGTGGAGCGTCGCCATGTAACGGCGCTCCGACTCGAAGGGCAGCGCGTCGAGCCGCCGCAGGCCGAGCTCGACGGAGGCGCCCCGCAGGCCGAGCTTGTGCGCCGAGACGATGAGCGCCCCTTCCGTCGGATCACCGACGATCGTCCACTCGCCGTGCGCGTGGACGAGACGCGCGTCGTTGCAGAGCAGCCCCCCGAGGAGGGCTTCTCGAAGCGCTTGCGAGGATTCGGGGCTCGCGCCCTCCCGTACGGTGAAGGACCCGGTCGGGTCGTAACCGCTTCCGGAAACGGCGTAGCGCCCCTGAGCCGTCACCACCTCGAGCACCGTCATCTCGTTTTGCGTGAGCGTTCCCGTCTTGTCGGTGCAAATGACGGTGGTGCTGCCCAACGTTTCGACCGCGGGCAGACGGCGAATCACGGCGTTGCGCCGGGCCATGCGCGCGACGCCGATGGCGAGAATGATGGTGACCGCTGCCGGCAGCCCCTCGGGGATGGCGCCCACGGCCAGGGCCACGGCGGCCATGAAGACTTCGATGATCGGCTCGCCGCGGAGCAGCCCGACGAAGAAGGTCACCAAGGCGAGCGCGAGGATCCAATAGAGGAGCTTTCCGCTGAACCCCTCGATCTTGCGCGTGAGCGGCGTGTCCAGCGCTTCCGCGGCCGAAAGCAGCCCGGAGATCCGCCCCACCTCGGTGTGGTGGCCCGTGGCGACCGCGATCCCGAGGCCGTGGCCACGGGCCACCAGCGACGAGGCGAACGCCATGTTCCGTCGATCCGGAAGCCCGGCGCCTTCGTCGACGGGCGCCGCTTGCTTCGATACCGGAACGGACTCGCCCGTGAGGACCGACTCGTCGATCCGGAGCTCGCGTACGGTGAGCAGCCGGACGTCGGCGGGAACCTTGTCGCCCGTTTCGAGCAGAATCAGATCGCCGGGCACGACTTCCGCCAGGGGAACCCGCTGGCGCTCGCCGTCGCGGATGACGGTCGCCTCGCCGGTCATCGTGCGGGCGAGGGCCTCCAGCGCGTGAACCGCCCGGCTCTCCTGCAGGTAGCCGACGGCCGCATTGATCGCGACCACGAGAGCGATCACGATCGAGTCCGCCCACTCGCCGAGGAGCGCCGTGACGACGGCGGCCACGATCAGCACGTAGATGAGCGGTTGATGGAATTGCGCGAGCAATCGCATCGCCCAGCTCTTGCTGGGCCGCGCGGTGAGCACGTTGGGCCCGTGCTTACGAAGGCGCGCTGCCGCCTCCTCACGGGAAAGGCCGCGTTCCGAATCGCTCGCGAGGCGGCTCGCGACCTGGTCGGTGGGGAGGTGATGCCAGGGAACTTCGGGGGCGGCTTTCGTTTCCGGGGCGGCTACCATGGTCGTCCGACGGATTTGCTTGTAACACCCGCGCCGCATTTCGGCAGGATCCGCGGAACGATCGCGCGCCGGAGCTCCCCCGGTCTCGTCGCTTCGGAGTGACGAACGGTTGGGAATACGCCGAGCAGGAGGGCCGCGGCGGAGACGCCGCCGAATTCACCCGCTCGCTCCTGCTCGGCAATCAGCCCGCGCCGAAGACGAGCCGGTACAGGACGTGGACGGGCCCGCGCCCCGGGCGGGGAAAGGGCAAGGAGAAAAAGGTCTGGGGACCCCAGG
>QGUH01001282.1 GCA_003242355.1 Pseudomonadota bacterium | reverse complement strand
CGGGTTTGGTGGGCTCGGAGTTTGGTTAAAAGGCCGTTCGTTGTCCCCCTGCCCTCGGCGATCCCGCCCAGGCTCTTCCCGAGCGCGGCCCGCCGTGCGACCGCGCTCGTCAGCTCGCCGCTGACGCGCTCGCGTTCCTGCCCCAGGCGATCGCGCCGGGCGTTCGCGTCGGCGACGCGCTGAACGATGCCATCGAGCCGCGCTTCGAGGGACGCCTCCCGGGTCGCCAGATCGCCGGCGCCGCGCCGCAGAGCGAGCACGGCCTCGCCTGCGCGCGCCTCCTCGCCCTGCAACCCGCTGAGCGCTTCGGTTTCGGCGAGGGCGTCCGCCTCGCGGGCGCGCTCGTCCGCGTCGAGCCCGGCCATGCGCGCTTCGAGCGCTTCTTGCTCGGCGCGGAGCTCGCGGGTCTTGCTCGTGATCTGCTCGAGCTCGTTGCGGCCCGACTCGAGCCGTTCGGAGAGGTGAGCGAGTCGGTCGCGCGAGCGATCGATTTCCGCGTGCAGCGCCGTCACGGCGTTGTCGGCCTCGAAGGCTTCGCGCGCGGCCTCGTCCGCACGAGACTCGGCGGCCGCCGCATCCCGCCGCGCGGCTTCGAGGGCTTCGTCTGCGCCGCGGAGCTTCTCGCGGATGTCGGTGGCGGCGGCGTCGGCCTCCTGATACGCCGCGCGCTCCACGCGGTCCACGACGATGAGCTCCAGCAGGCGATGCGCCGCCTCGTGCAGCACGAGGTCGTCGAGCTCGCGCCGGTACTCCAGGAACCGTTCGGCCTTGGCGACTTGTCGCTTGAGCGAGGCGCGGGTGCGATCGATCTCCGCGACGATGTCGTTGATGCGCAAGAGGTTCTGCCGGGTCAGCTCCATCTTGCGCTCGGCCTGCTTGCGCCGCTGCCGGTACTTGGTGACGCCCGCGGCTTCTTCGATGAACAGCCGCCGATCTTCGGGACGCGCGCTGACGATCTGCCCGATCCGCCCCTGCTCGATGATGGAGTACGCCTTGGTGCCGACGCCGGTGCCGAGGAAGAGCTCGGTCACGTCGCGCAGGCGTACCTGCGTCTTGTTGATGAGGTACTCGCTGGTGCCATCGCGGAAGAGGCGACGGGTGACGGCGATCTCCGGATAATCGCGGAACTCGACCGGGAGCGTCGCCGCATACTCGGGGTTCGTGTTGTCGAACGTGATCGTCACCTCGGAGAGGCCAGCCGGCCCACGGGATTCCGAGCCGTTGAAAATCACGTCCTCCATGGCGCGGCCACGCAGGTGCCGGGCGCTCTGTTCCCCAAGGCACCACCGGATCGCGTCGACGATGTTCGACTTGCCGCAGCCGTTCGGGCCGACGATACCGATGACGTCGTGATCGAAGTGGATCACAGTCCGGTCCACGAAGGACTTGAAGCCTGCGATCTCGAGCTTCTTGATGTGCATCCTCGATAGGCTCCCCGCGGTTGGGTTACATAGCAGCGCTGCGCCCCCGAGTGTCGGACCGGCCGCATGAAAGCGGCGGGGCAGGGGTCAATGGCAGCACATGTATCGTCACGCGTTGCAGCAAGCTCCTTTCTTCCTGCCCTGAACGGATGAGCACAAGCGAAATCAGCGGCTCCCACCCTGGCGCAGCTCCCCCCCCGTCGGGCGGGGGACTCGGCGCGATTTCGGATTCCCCGTCGGGAAAAGCCCAATTCCCCC
>QGUH01001281.1 GCA_003242355.1 Pseudomonadota bacterium | reverse complement strand
AAGGCTGGAAGCTCGGGCTCAAGGCCATCGCGCTTTACCGCGACGGCGGCAAGGCGTCGCAACCGCTCTCCACGACGAGCAAGGAACGCAAGGAAAAGGAAGAAGCGGCGACGGAGAAGCCAGCGGCTGCAGCTGCCGTGACCATGCGCCGGCCCGAGGGCGTGCGCGTTCGCCTGCCGAAGAAGCGTCGAGGGTTCACGCAGGAAGCGCACGTCGGCGGACACAAGGTGTTCTTGAGAACCGGCGAGTACGACGACGGCACGCTCGGCGAGATCTTCATCGACATGCACAAGGAGGGTGCGGCTTTCCGCTCTCTGATGAACTGCTTCGCGATGGCGGTCTCGATTGGGCTCCAGTACGGAGTGCCGCTCGAGACGTTCGTCGAACAGTTCACCTTCACCCGCTTCGAGCCTCACGGGGTCGTGACGGGCCACCCGAACATCAAGTTCGCGACGTCGATCGTGGACTACATCTTCCGCGTCCTCGGCGTCGAGTACCTCAAGCGCTACGATTTCGCGCAGGTGAAGCCCGCCGAAGAAGCGGCGACGATCGAGGACCCGTCGGTGCCCAAGCTGGTGCCGGCAGCGGAACCCGAGCCGGCGGGTCCCGCGCTCGCGTCGGCAGCGCACGAGGCGCACGGCGCGCTCGACGCCCAGCTCGAAGAGCTCATGGGGGATGCTCCGGTGTGCGATAGCTGCGGACACATCACGGTCCGCAACGGCGCCTGCTACAAGTGCCTGAATTGCGGCAATTCCATGGGGTGCAGCTGACGGCACCCGCGTCGAAGCGAGCGGCCCATCGGCACGGAACGCCCCTCCGCCTCGGACGGTGAAATCCGGTACTAAGGCCGCGAGAATTCCGGTACTAAGGAACTTCTTCGGAGAATTCCATGAAGCCGACGTCGAAAGTCCCGCACTCGCAGCCCAGCACCGGCGCCGATCCGATCCGAGCTCGGTTTCTGACTCGGTTCTCGCTCCTCGCCGTGCTCGCGCTTCCTCTCGGGTGCCAGAAGGATGAGCCGCCGCCGCCGCTGCCCGCGCCGCCGCCCACGGCGAGCGCGCCGACCGAAACGGCGCCGATCGAGCTCTTGCCCGAGGCTCCGCCGCCCGAGCCGACTGCGAGCACAACGCCGACGAAGACCGGTGGCTCGGGAGGGAGCTCGCTGAAGAAGTGCTGTTCGGCGCTCCGGCAGAATGCCGAACACGCGCCGGAGCCGAACAAGACGTACATGCTCCAAGCAGCCGCCCTTTGCGACGCGGGCGCCCAGATGCCCGCGATCACGTCGATGCTGAAGGGCGCCGGGCTCCCCGCCGCCTGCAAGTGAGCACGCACGGGCCGCAGCGCTGACTCGAAGCGCGTGGCGAGCGATCACCGAGCGAAGTGATCGAAGCCACCACCGACGGATCGGCGTCGCCCATCCGTATCGAGGAAGACGCCGCGGCCGTGCTCGATCCACCCGATGACGGCGGCGTTGTTGGGCCGCCGCGCAGCCGGCCCTGCGGCGAGCAACGCGTAGTCCTCTCCGCCAAACAACGCGAAATCCAGGGGCGTCCGATCGAGGCTCGCTGCAGCGCGAACGAGCTCGGGGCGGAGACCGCGCGCGAGAGGCCCCGCGGAGACAAGACCTTTACCCGGCCCGGCCGGGCGGGGGGGGCCGCGTCCCCCCCCAACCCACCCGGAGA
>QGUH01001280.1 GCA_003242355.1 Pseudomonadota bacterium | reverse complement strand
AGCGTGATCGTGCTGCTCGCGCAGATCATCCCGATGAACCCCAGCGGTTGCGGCGAATGCGAGTCTCGCGTCGTCGCGCTCAACGCGGCGATTCCCGACTTCGCCGCTCGGAAGAGCACCCCTGCGTCACCGATACACGTCATAGACCTCCACTCCGTCTTCGACCCGGCCGCGTTCACGAGCGGCTCGCCCGACACGAGCGACGGCGTGCACCCGACCCCCGCTGGCGCCCAAAAGATGACCGACGCCTGGTACGCGGCCCTGATCGGCCTCGACCTGCTTTGAGAAGCGCGCCCGAAGAACGCGCACGCGCCCCCGCGCTGAGAGCCGACTCAACGTGCTCTGAGCAACCCACGTTCGGAAAACACGCCGCCCGCGCGCGGCCGCGCGCGCAGAGGCGGGAAAACCGCAACGTCTTGGCGCTCTGCATAGTGGAGCAGTGGCGGGTCCTCGGGATGGATGCCGAAGGGCGCAAGCAACGTGTTCTTCTCGATTTCGGCCTCGGCGCTGGCGAGCGGCCACGGGAAATGGTGGATGTCTTCGCGAACGAGGCGCCCCGTGAGCGGAACGGTGTACAGGCAGTAGCGCTCGACGAGCCAGTGCTCGAGCGTGCCCCGCACGGGCTCGGCGGGAACGCCGATGCCGCGGTAGCGCGCTTCGAACGCCACCTCTCCACCCCGGCGCACGTGCTCGTACTCCACCCAGCCCTGCCGGTGGCGAACGCTCATCTTGCCGACGAAGTAGGGCAGATTCAGGAGCGCGCGCGCCCCGCCCGCCGCGAGCCGATTCGCCGCGTCGAGACTGAAGAACCAGATCCCCGGCTTGTCGCCGGCGCGAACGTACGTGCGCACGTTGATCTCCGGAAAGAACGAGAGCCCGGGCACGGGCGGCAGGAATCTCGGGCGCACCGTCATGTCGAACGCCACGATGCTCACCCACGCGCTGCCATCGTACTCTTCGAGATCGAGCACCGTGGGAACGAGCGGGCGCACGCGGCTCTTGGCCACCCGGTAGTGCACGAACAAGACGTCTTTCCACGTTTGCGCCAGGATCCACGGCACACGCGGCAGCGGCCACGGCCGGTGACTCGTTCGCGAAAGCGTCGGGTGCGTCATACCTCCTTTCCGATCAAGACCCGCGCCGAAGCGTGAGCTCGAGCAATCCGAACGCGTGTTCCGAGAGAGGATAGAGGGAGGACTGACCGTCGGCGCGCGTCCGAGCATCGGGCGCGCGGGGCCGTGCCGCTGCCGTGTCGAAAGTCTTCGGGTGCACGGAAGACGCGAATCTCGCGTCCGATGTTTTCGGGTGCGGCGAAAGGCGCGCGGTCACCCGTGAGCGGATCCGCGACGGAATGCCTCGGTGCTCCTTTTGCCGCGCCACACGCAGGACGGCTTCGGTCGGAATCGCGTCCGGCTTCGGCTCGGAGGGCGGCGCGGCGCAACGCCACCCTCCGAGCCGCGGTCAGAGCTCGGCACCCGCGCGCCGGAGATCGTCGATCAGTCGCTCCTCGAAACCGTCGACGCGCTTGAGGTCGTCCCAGTTCAGAAACGGCCGCTTCTCGATCATCCGTTTCGCGCGCTCTTCGCCCAACCCGCCGATTCTGGCGAGCTCTTCTTCGCTCGCTCGGTTGAGGTTCACTCCGGAGGCGTTGGTGATTGGGCTGCCCATGGCTAGCCCTCCCGTCGC
>QGUH01001279.1 GCA_003242355.1 Pseudomonadota bacterium | reverse complement strand
CCCGGTCCCCCGCGGCGCGACCGAACGGCGCCGGATCTGGACCGAGCAAATGCACGCGAGCGCTCCGCCTCCGCTGCTCGGGCGCGGGGTGCGCGCCCGGCACGAGACCGAGCCCGTGGCGGGCCTCGGGCTCGGCACGGGAGAAGTCGTGGGGCGAGCGGTCGTCGCGCGCACTTTGGAAGAAGCGCTCTGCTTGGAGCCCGGCTCGATTCTCGTCACGCGCTGGCTCGACGCGAGCTTCACGCCCATCCTTCCCGCCGTCCGCGCCGTCGTGACCGACTGCGGCGGAGTGCTCGACGAAGGCGTGCTCGCGGCGCGCGCGCTCGGCGTACCGGTCGTGATCGGCACCGAGCGGGCAACCCAAACCTTCTCGAGCCGCGATCTGATCCGCCTCGAGCTGCGCGCGGGCAGCGTCAGCAAACCCTGACCGCGAAGCGTTCCGTCCGTCGCAACCGCGGGCTTTGCCTCGACCTGGACGGGGCGCGGGCAGCGCCAGCGAGCGGTGACGGCGAGCCCCGAAGCGGCCTTTCGCGACCCGAATCCGTGACGGGCGCTCGCTCGGGTGCGTGGGCTGAACGGTGGCAGCCGGGAGCCTCGCGATGGGTTAAGCCTCGGCCCATGCATCGCATTGCGGCCATCGCGCTGCTCGGGGTCGGCTGCTCCCTGCCCCCGGCGAGGCACGCCAGCGGCCCCACGCTGATCGTGCCCACGACGCTGGGCGAGGGCTCTCCGCAGGAGGGTAAGGCCGCGCCCCCGCCGGGCAGCAGCGCGCCGGTTTCGGCGAGCCCGACCCGCTCGGAGCCGATAGCGAAGGCGGAGCCGACGACGAAGGCGCCGACCCGGGACGCGGCATCGCCGATCGACTCGGCCGCACCGATGACGCGGCTCGACCTCGACCTCACGCATGCGCCGCCGGATCCGGAGCCGCTGCGGCAGCGGGAGCAGTGGGAGTACTCGATCGAGTGGAAAGCCGGAGCGCTCGCCGTCGCCGGAGTGCGCCCGGTGAACCTGCGGGAGCCGATGGTGACGCCGCGGCGGATGGGGCGTTATGCGATCGAGCTCTGGATTGGGCGCGAGCTCGTCGAGCGTGTGCGCTTCGATCTGCCCCTGCTCGGCGCCGACGGCCCGGAGTCGTCCGGAATCCACACGACGCTTCCGCCGCCGAGTATCACGAAAGGTGCGCACGTGCGGGCCCGGGTGCTCGTGCCGCGCGCAGCGCGCGCGCGCCGGGCGCTGCTCATCGACCGGGCGACGGGCGAAGCACTCGTGCTCCCCTGGCCTCCCGACCAGGCACCGCAGGCAGAAGCGGCGTCGGGTGCCCCCCAAACCCAAGCGCGACCCAACGAGTGAACGGACGCAGCGAACTCCTCTCGTCCCGCTGCGCGAATCCCGCTAAGGTCATCGCTCGATGCAGTGTGAAGCCTGCGGGCACTCGAACCTCGAGGGCGCGCGTTTCTGCGCTCGCTGCGGCGCCGGGCTCCCGGCCGCATCGAGCGGTCCGGATCCCCTGATCGGTCAGCTCATCGGCGGTCGCTTCCGCGTCACCGGCGTGCTCGGTGAGGGCGGCATGGGCGTCGTCTACGTCGGCGAGCAGCAGATGGGCTCGACGGTGCGCAAGGTCGCCATCAAGACCTTGCATCAACACCTGTCGCGCGAACCGTCGGTGCTCGCGCGGTTTCACCGCGAG
>QGUH01001278.1 GCA_003242355.1 Pseudomonadota bacterium | reverse complement strand
AACGGGTCCCGCTGCTGCCGAGCATTATCTTTAAAAAAGACACGGTCCCCCCCCCCCCCCCTCTCCCCCCCCCCCCGCCTTCCCCCTCCCGTCCCCCCCCGCCGCAACGGCACCGTAATCTCGAGGGCCTCCTGGGAGGTGCTGCGCGCGGCCGCGAGGAAGGACCTCGCGGCCGCCTCGTAACCCGCGCGCTGCTCGGCATCGAGCCGCTGCACTTCGGCGCGCTCGGCCGCAGTGAGATCGCGCCCTTCCGATTCAGCCTTGAGGATGATCTGCTCGATGCGCCGGTAGTGCGTGTCGTGGAAGCGCGACTTCGCCTCGAGCATCGCGCGACTGTTCACCTGGATCTCGGCGAGCTGATTCCCTGCGCGCACGTTGAACTTGAGATCGCGATAGCCGTCCGGCGATGGCGCGTCCGGCTCAAGGAGCAGAAGCCGCGGCTCGCCCACGACGTCGAACACCTGCCGGATCGCCGCGAGCGCCGCGCGTGCCTGCTGCGGCGAGTCGATGACGATGGTCGCGCGAAGCGTGTCTTTGAGCTTCGTTGGATCGCCACCGTAATCCGCGACGATCTTCTCGACTGAGCGCGCGATGCCTTTGAGCGGCGCAAGCTTTACGTCGCCGCCGATCGCCTCGGCGATCTGCCGCACGGCGGCGTCGAATTCGGGCTTGAGTGCCTCGGCCTCCTGGCGCATCTCGAGGAGCGTGCGGCGCGCCGACGGCGAAAGCGGCGCGAGTTCTGGAATCTCTGGTTCGATCCGCACGACGCCCGCCTCGGCAAGGTCGCGCACGGTATCGGAGAGCGCGAGCTCGGTTTCCGCGAGCGCCTTCTCCGCGGCGGCGAGCTCGGCCTGTTCGCTCTGAGGCACTTCGCGCGCGAGCGCGTCGATCTGCTCGGCGGCGAGCGGATCGTTGAGCGGCTTCGTGTCGGGTGCGTCGGCCTGCTCGACCGCGGCGATGATCCCGCGCGGGTCGCCCTCGATGAGCGGCGCGACATTGATCGCCTGCCCCTCGACCGCCTGCGCCACGGCAACACGCGCTGCGGCCTGCTGCACGTCGGTCGGTGCCTGTTCGATCTTCTCGGCCGCGCTCGGCGCGTAATCCTCGGCCGCGCGACGCACGAGCAGCGCCTTGTCCGGCACCTCGGGCGCGCCGAAGAGCCCCGCCTGCTTCGGGCTTCCGAGCGCGTCGACAGCATCGTAGTAGCGGTCGAGGAAGTCGGCGATCGCCTTCGAGGAGCGGATATGCGAGGCGAGGAACGCGAGTACTTCGCGCGCGGCCGGCGAGAGCCCGGAATCGAGGAGCTCGCCCTGCGCGAGAAACTCCTCGATCGACCGACCCGCCTCGCGCACGCGGTTAAGCGTTTCGACCGCATCGCGGATCTCGGGCGAGAGGTCCAGGTCGAAGCGGTCGCCGGCGGCGATCGCATCGCGCGTCTCGGCGATGCGCCCTGCCACGCGCGTCAGCGCCGCCGCGACGTTCCGGCTACCCGGGTCGATCGCCTCGACGAGGCGCGAGAGCGTCGGGGAGTCGCCATACGCGCGGTACAGGATCGCGTTGCGCAGCCGCGTGTACCCCTCGGCCGAGAGCCGCCCGTCTGCCGCAAGGAGCGCCGCACGCTGCGTGTCGGGCATCTCCGAGACCCATCGACGCACAGCCGCCGCGGACTGCGCCACCGAGAGCGAGCC
>QGUH01000266.1 GCA_003242355.1 Pseudomonadota bacterium | reverse complement strand
AAAAGGTTGGTTTGGCGCGCAAACGAACCGGGGGGGTGCCCCGGCCCCGACGCCGTTCCCCCAACCCGGCCCAATGAGTCCCGACACCCCCGAACCCGACCATCCGCGACCGCTGCTCGAGCGTCGCCGATCGCTCGCTGAGCCGTGCCGTCGCGGCTGGCCCGGCGCCGAGCGCCTGCTCCCAATCCCGGACCAGCGACGACAGCTCGTTGACGAGGCCGGCGCGACCCTGGTCCGCCGGATCTCCGTCGTAGCCCGCGGATGGTCCCACGCCGTCTGAGTTAGCACATCCGGCCGGATTCCATGCGGCCGGTCCTTCTCGAACGGGACGTTATTGACATCGGGTCGCTCCTGCCGGCAAAAGAGGAGAGCCCCCCGGGGCTGCTCGGTTACCGTGTGACGGGATTGGGGCGTGTGTTCTTGCCGGGGCTTGCTCCGGGCAGTTCGGTTCCGCTTTTCGACTTGGAAGAACCCCTGGTATGGCGCTCGACCTCGCAAAGCTGCTCGAACCGATCAGCCCCGATCAACCGGCAGGCCCAAACCTCGAGTACGATTCCGCGTTTGCCGAGCTCGAGCGGACCGCTCAGGGGAAACCCGAGCAACAAATCGGAAATGTAGTCGTTCCTGCGGAACCGCCCGAGTGGGGCGCCGTGTTCAACCAGGCGCGCACCCTGCTCACCCGCACCAAGGATCTGCGGGTGGCGGTGCACTTGGCCCAAGCAGCCGCTCATCGAGAAGGGCTGCCGGGCCTCGCCGAGGGGCTCCACTTCATTCGACTGCTCCTCGAGCAGCATTGGGACGTCGTTCACCCGCAGCTCGACCCGGAGGACGACAACGATCCGACCATGCGCGTCACCGCGCTGGCCGCGCTGGCCGCGCCGCCTCTGCTCTTCTCGATGCGGTCGGCGCCGCTCTTGTCGTCGCGTTCCCTGGGCCCCGTGAGCCTGCGCGATCTGACCGGAGAGGGTGGCTCGAACGCCGGGCTCGACACCGCGCGCATCGAGGCGGCCTTCGCGGAAACTCCGATGGAGACGCTCCAAGCGGTGCTCGCCGGCACGCGCAACGCCGCCGAGGACATCGCAAAAATCGAAGCGGTTTTCGACGCGCGCGCCGGCGTGCGCGGTCCGGAGCTCTCGGGGCTACTCCAGCTCTTCCGTTCGGCGCGACAGGCGCTCGAGTCGCGGCTCGAGGCGCGCACCGCGATCGCCGCCGAGATGGCAGCCGAGGCGGCCGTCGGAGCGGACGGACCGGCCACCACCGCGGCCGCGGCCGCGCCGCGACGGAGCGGTGAAATTCTCTCGCGCGAGGACGTGGTTCGCGTGCTCGATCAGGTCATCCGCTATTACGAGCGGAACGAACCGTCGAGCCCGATCCCACTCTTGCTCGAGCGCTGCAAGCGACTCGTGCCGATGAGCTTCCCCGAGATCCTCAAGGAGCTCACGCCGGATGGCCTGAAGCAACTCGACCTCGTCGCGGGGAAACGGGAGAACAAGTCGTGACGGCACGGATGACGGCCCGTTCGTCGAATCCGGGCGCACCGCGTGCGGCGCGCCCGCCTTCGATCGCGAGGTATCGATGACGGATCACGGCCGACAGGAAACAGGAGTGAGATCATGAGCAGCCAAAAGTTCATCGGTCGCAATCGCGCCCCTCGCGTGCAGATCGAATACGACGTCGAGCTCTACGGCGCCGAAAAGAAAGTCCAGCTTCCCTTCGTGATGGGTGTTATGGCCGACCTGTCCGGCAACGCGGGCAAGCCGCAGCCCCCCGTCGCCGATCGGAAGTTCCTCGAGATTTCGGTCGACAACTTCGACGACCGAATGAAGGGCATCGAGCCCAAGGTCAAAGTTCAAGTCCCCAACAAGCTCACGGGTGAGGGCGAGCTCTCGGTCGAGCTCTCCTTCGAGAGCCTCGACGACTTCTCTCCGGCGGCCGTGGCGCGCAAGGTGCCTGCTTTGGCCAAGCTCCTCGAGGCGCGCATGCAGCTCGCCAACCTCATCACGTACATGGATGGCAAGACCGGAGCGGAAGAGCTGATTGCCCGGGTCTTGCAAGATCGCGGCTTGCTCGAATCGCTGGCCGCTGCTCCCAAGCCGGCACCGGAAGGCGACGGCGCTTCGAACAACGAGTGAACGTCATGAGCGAGGCAACCGAGAAAACGGCGGGGCAGCTCGAAGCTGTCACGCTCGAAAGCAACGAATTCACCGCGCTGCTCAACAAGGAGTTCAAGCCGCAGTCGGAGCGGGCGCGCGAAGAAGTCGAAGCTGCGGTCCTCACGCTCGCAGAGCAGGCGCTCGCGACCACCACGAAGGTTTCGAGCGATGCGGTGGCGTCGATTCAGGCGATCATCGCCGAGATCGATCGGAAGCTGAGCGAGCAGATCAACGAGATCCTGCACGCCCCCGAGTTCCAGCAGCTCGAGGGCTCGTGGCGCGGGTTGCACTACCTCGTGAGCAACACCGAGACCGACACGATGCTCAAGATCCGGGTCCTCAACGTCTCCAAGAAGGACCTGCACAAGACGCTCAAGCGTTTCAAGGGCGCCGCCTGGGATCAGAGCCCGATCTTCAAGAAGCTCTACGAGGAAGAGTACGGGCAGCTCGGCGGCGAGCCGTACGCGTGCATCGTCGGCGACTACCACTTCGACCACAGCCCGCAGGACGTCGAAACGCTGGGCGAAATGGCCAAGATCTGCGCTGCGTCCCACGCGCCGTTCATCGTGGGTGCCGCGCCGTCGCTCTTCGGCATGCAGTCTTGGCAAGAGCTGAGCAATCCGCGCGATCTCGCCAAGATCTTCTCCACGCCGGAGTACGCGGCCTGGCGCTCGCTCCGCGAGTCGGAAGACTCGCGCTACATCGGCGTCACGCTGCCGCGCTTCCTCGCCCGCCGGCCCTACGGCGCCAAGTCGGAGCCGGTCGAGGAGTTCGATTTCGAGGAGGACACGAGCGGGCCCGACGCGAGCAAGTACACGTGGGCGAACTCGGCCTACGCCATGGCCGTGAACATCAACCGCTCGTACAAGCTCTACGGTTGGTGTTCCCGGATTCGCGGCATCGAGGCGGGCGGCGCGGTGCAAGGCCTGCCCACGCACACGTTCCCGACGGACGACGGCGGCGTCGACATGACCTGCCCGACCGAGATCGGCATCAGCGATCGCCGGGAGGCCGAGCTTGCGAAGAGCGGGTTCATGCCGCTGATCCACAAGAAGAATACGGACGTCGCCGCGTTCATCAGCGCCCAGTCGCTCCACAAGCCCGCGGAGTACGACGATCCGGACGCTACCGCGAACGCGAACCTCGCGGCGCGCCTGCCGTACCTGTTCGCGACGTGCCGCTTCGCGCACTACCTGAAGTGCATCGTCCGCGACAAGATCGGCTCGTTCAAGACGGCGCAGGACATGCAGAAGTGGCTGCAGCGCTGGATCACGCAGTACGTGGACGGCGATCCGGCGCACTCCAGCGAGGAAGTGAAGGCGCGCAAACCCCTCGCGGCCGCCGAAGTGCAAATCGAAGAGGATCCGAGCAACCCGGGCTTCTACTCGTCGAAGTTCTTCCTTCGGCCGCACTATCAGCTCGAGGGGCTCACGGTTTCGCTCCGCTTGGTCTCCAAGCTGCCGTCGGCGAAAGGCGCGGCATGAGGGTGAACGGTCGAGGGCGAGGGACGCCTCGCCCTCGACCCGTCGGCGACCGGGCCGTCGCGGCGCCCGGTCGGGCCCCGTGATCCGAGCGAGCAGCGTTCATGGCCGAACTCACCCCGAAAGAGCGGCTGCAGCCTTCCCTCCTCGACCGGCTCACGGACGAAAATCCGGAGAGGCTCCAGGAGAGTCGGGAACGGCGCGTCCTGTCGCCGCAGCGCTTGCGGGAGAGCGTGCGGCGCGACCTCACGTACCTGCTCAACTCGACCTGCCTCACCTCGGTTCAGGACCTCGGCGACGACGCCCTCCTCGAGGGCTCCACGGTCAATTACGGCCTTCCGGATCTCACCGGGCATACGGCCTCGACCATCCACGTGCCGACGCTCGAGAAGGTTCTGCGACGCGTGATCATCGATTTCGAGCCGCGGCTCATCAAGAACTCGGTGCGCGTGCGGCTCCTCAAAGACGCCGACAAGTACGGCCCCAACGCGCTCGTCTTCGGGATCGAGGCGGAGCTCTGGGCGCAGCCGTTGCCCTTGCGCTTGTTCCTGCGCACGGACATCGATCTCGAGACCGGTGACGTGATGATCTCGGAAGCCGGCGGAGAGCGCGACTGATGGACGAGCGCCTGCTCGCGTATTACGGACGTGAGCTCCAGTACCTGCGAGAGCTCGGCGGGGAGTTCGCGCGCCAGTATCCGAAGATCGCGAGCCGGCTCGGGCTCGATGCCTTCGAGTGCGCCGACCCGTACGTCGAACGGCTCCTCGAGGGCTTCGCGTTCCTGGCCGCGCGCGTTCAGCTCAAGATCGACGCGGAGTTTCCGCGCTTCACCGAGAGCCTGCTCTCGGTGCTCTACCCGCACTATCTCGCGCCGACGCCGTCGATGGCCGTCGTGCACCTGCGCCCGAATCCACGCCAGGGCGCGCTCACGGACGGGGTCCGCGTGCCCCGCGGCTCGGCGCTACGCGCGAACCTGGGCCGCGGTCAGCAAACTGCCTGCGAGTACCGAACGGCGCACGACGTCGTCCTCTGGCCGCTCGAGCTCGAGAGCGTGTCGCACTCGACCTACCTGGGCGATCTCGGCGATCTCGACGTGCCCGGCCAGCGCACGGTGCGCGCGGCGCTGCGCTTCAAGTTCCGGACGTTCGACGGCTCGCCTTTCCAGAAGCTCGCGCTCGAGCGCATTCCCCTCTTCATCCGGAGCGGTGAGCAGCTCGGAGCCCGCCTGTACGAGCTCATCTTCGCGGGGGCGGTCGGCCTCGTCGTGCGCGAGCCGTCCGGTGCTCGCCGCGGGATCGTGTTCGAGCGCCCCGTCCGTCCCGTCGGGTTCGAAGACGAGGAGGCGCTCTTGCCCTACGGCGTGCAGTCGTTCCAGGGCTACCGCCTGCTGCACGAGTACTTCGCCCTGCCGAGCCGCTTCATGTTCGCGGAGCTCGCCGGGCTCGGCCCCGGCGTGCGGGCTTGCACGGGCTCGGAGCTCGAAATCGCCGTGCTGCTCGATCGCCACGATCCGCTCGTGGAAGCATCGGTCGCGCCGCAGCACTTCGAGCTCTTCTGCACCCCGGCCATCAATCTGTTTCCGAAGAAGGCAGACCGCATCCACCTCTCCGATCGCGTCAACGAGTACCACGTGGTGCCGGACCGCACGCGACCGATCGACTTCGAGGTCCACGCGATCACGCAGGTGGTCGGGTTCGCGTCGGGAACGGAGGCGCAGCGCGAGTTCTTTCCGTTCTACGAGTGCACGGAGCGCGCCGCGCACGACGACGGCACGGCGTACTACCTGGTCCACCGTCAGCCGCGGATCGCCTCGGCGCGCAAGCTCGCCACGGGGCCGCGCTCCACGTACGCCGGCAGCGAAGTCTTCCTCTCGCTGGTCGACGGCAGCGAGGGGCCGTACCGTCCCGATCTCAAGCAGCTCTCCGTGAGCACGCTGTGCACGAACCGCGACCTGCCGCTGCACATGAGCATCGGCGAGGGTCGCACGGATTTCGTCCTCGAATCGGGCGCCCCCGTCGAGTCCGTGCGCTGCGTCGCGGGCCCGTCGCAGCCCCGCCCGCCGTTGGCGTTCGGAGCGACGGCGTGGCGGCTCATCAGCCACCTCTCGGTGAACTATCTGTCGTTGCTCGATTCCCCCGACGGTCGCGGCGCGACGGCGTTGCGCGAGATGCTCACGCTCTACGCGGATCTCGGCTCGTCCACTGCGCGCCGCGAGATCGACGGCGTGCGCTCGGTGGCGAGCGCGCCCATCGTCCGCAGGCTGCCCATGCCCGGGCCGCTCACGTTCGCGCGCGGCCTCGAGATCACGCTGGAGTGCGACGAGCGCGCGTTCGAAGGCG
>QGUH01000265.1 GCA_003242355.1 Pseudomonadota bacterium | reverse complement strand
AATCGATGCTGCCCGGCTCGGGCGGCTCGATTTCTTCGACGAGCGGTGGAGCTTCCGGCGCGCAGGGCGGCGCGAGCGCCGCCGCGGGCGGGAGCGCTCCCACGAACTCGGGCGGAACCACGACAGGGGGCGGCGCAGGCGGCGCGCCGACCGGGGGCGCGGCTCAGGGCGGAAGCGCATCCGGCAGCGGTGGTGGCCCTTCGAGCGGCGGCGGAGGCGGAAACGGCGGAACGAGCGCAGGCTCGGCCGGTATGGGCGGCTCGGGCGCGGCGAGCGACGACGCGATCGCGGCGCTACGCGCCCATCTCGCGCTCGAACGCGCAGCGCGGCCCCCGCTCGACGAACAGCCGTTTGCGAGCGTGCCCCTCGACGAGCAGTCGGCCGAGATCGCCCGTGAGCTCTTGTGGGAAGATCACGTCGCGTTCGTTCGCGAAACCCGGCGCGCCGAGGTCGACGCGAACGCGATCACGATCGGAGACAAGACCCTGCGGTACGACGCGCGCGTCTTCGGCGCGAAGCCGGCGGCGGGTCGGAGCTTGTACGTCTCGCTGCACGGGGGCGGTGAAGCGGCTCCGAGCGTCAACGACCAGCAGTGGGAGAACCAGAAGACGCTCTACCAGCCCGACGAGGGCATCTATCTCGCGCCCCGGGCCCCGACCAACACCTGGAATCTCTGGCACGAGGCGCACATCGACGGGCTGCTCCGGCGGCTCGTCGAAGCGCTCATCGTGTTCGAAGACGTCAACCCCAATCGCGTCTACCTGATGGGTTACTCGGCGGGCGGCGACGGTGTTTACCAGCTCGCACCGCGCATGGCCGACTCCTGGGCGGCAGCCGCCATGATGGCGGGCCACCCGAACGACGCCAAGCCCGACGGTCTGCGCAACATCGGGTTCACGCTGCACGTGGGCGCGTTGGACACGGCGTTCGATCGCAACCTGGTCGCCCAGGAGTGGGGCGAGCTGCTCGATGCTCTCCGAGCCGCCGATCCCGAAGGCTACGTGCACGAAGTCCGGATCCATGCCGGCAAGGGGCATTGGATGGATCTCGAGGACGCCGTCGCCGTGCCCTGGATGGCGCAGTTCACCCGCGATCCCGCGCCGTCCCGCGTCGTGTGGTTGCAAGACGACGTGCCGCACGAGCGGTTCTACTGGCTCGCCGTACCCTCCGATCAGGCGACGAAAGGAACGAAGGTCGTCGCGACGCGCACTGGGCAAACGATCCGCGTCGAGGCGGAAGGCGTTCGCACGCTCCTCGTCCGCCTCTCCGATGCGCTCGTCGATTTGGACCAGCCGGTCACCATCGAAGCCGGCTCGACGACGCTGTTTTCCGGCCCGGTTTTTCGCACGATCGGAACGCTCGCCAAGACGCTCGCCGAGCGGGGAGATCCGGCGCTCGTGTACTCGGCCGAGGTGACGGTCGAGCTCTAGAACGCCGATCGGTTTGACCGATCGGCGTTCTAGCCTCGTTTCGTAGGGGCGGCACGCGCCGCCCCTCCCCGCCGAGGTGAACTCGGCGGGGCCCCTCCCCACGCGGGCACTCCGTCCGACGCTGTTTTCCGCGTATTTCGGCGCGTTCCTGACCGTTTGTCGCTCTAGAACGCCTCCCAACCGTTCGTCGCAGAGGTCGTCTTGGTGCGCCGAATTCGCGCCTCGTCCCTACCCCGCGAACGACGAACGCCCCTCCCGAGAAACGCGGCGACGAGCGGCCGAAGAGCGCTCACCCGAAGCACGCGCGGCGGCGCTCGGCCCGCTACGCCGATCGCTCGAACCGATTGGAGTCGGAGAGGGCCGGCATCGCGATTGAATCGAGGGCCACGCGAGCACTACCATCGAGCGATCGAATGGGACGCAAGGCACACGCTCGACTTCTTTTCGGGATCCTGGTGACGTCGTGGCTCGGGGTGCAGGGCTGCGGCGACGATGCCGAGGACTCCGCGACACCGCAAGGCGAGGACGGCGCTGCCGGTGCAGGCGGGGTCGGAGCTCCTTCGAGCGGGGGGGCAGGCGCACCCGACTCGGATCCTGGCGGCACGGGCGGCATTGCCAATCCCGGAACGCCCGAGGGCGGAGTTGGCGGCGGGGACGGCGGTGACCGAGAAGGCGGTGACGGAGGCGCCGCCGAGCCGTCGGGCGCGGCAGGGCACGACGGAGGGAGCGGAGGCGAAACGGGAAGCATGCCGACGAGCTTCCTCCCGCTCTACGAGAATGGGACGCGGCTCAGAGCCGTGACGCTCGGCGCGGTGGGCTCGAGCACGCGCCGATTCCTGACCTGGTACGACACGGAGCTCGAGGCGGAATGCGAGTTCCTGCGGGCCGAAGATGGCGAGTATCGCTGTGTGCCACACGCGCACGATCTGGGTTCCGCCTTCTTGGACGCGGACTGCACCGAGCCCGTGCACTACGACCCACGGGTATCGCCGTGCTCGAACGTCCCCGCGTTTCGCCGCGAGTCGGTATCCGTGAACGGTTGCTCGACCGTCCAGGTCATTCGCCTGGAGCCAGTGGACACGAACGCGATCCACAGCGCTTGCAACGGTGTCCCCGCCGAGCTCCCGGACGGCGCCACGGTTTGGAGAGACGTGGAGGTGGTCGATCCCGAGATGCTCGTCAAAGCGACGGAGCGCGTGCGCGTCGACGATCGCGGGTTCGGCGTCCGCGAGCTCGTGGGCGAGGACGGCTCCCGTCAGGTGACTTCGATGGCGGACGCGGAGCACGGGCCCTGCGCTGCGCGGGACCTTTCGGACGCGGGATTGCGCTGCCTGCCCTCGAACACGGGATACCTCGACAGCCCTTGGTGGTTCGCCGATCCGGATTGCGAGGCCGAGCCCCTCGCCTACGCGAGCCGGTGTGCGCCGCCCGCGAAGTTCGCGCTCGATCTAACGCCGCCAATCGACGACCTGCCGTCGGTCTTGCGGATCGGCGAAGCCGTGACGGGGACGGTGTACGAACGGAGCTTCGTCGATGGCGAGTGCGTCGCGCGTGACACTGCGGAAATCCCATGGGCTCTGTACCGCATCGAAGGCGATTACGACGCAACGCAATTCCTCCCGTTGACGACGGTGCCTGGGGGTGAAGGTCCCTTGCGAACCCTCCATCACGCGGTCGACGGCGAACCGCTCACGCCCTTGCTCGACTGGCCGCCGCTCTTCTACGACGCAGACGCCGAAGCGACGTGCGGCGCCCTGCAACTCGGCGACGAGCACGTGTGCGTCCCGGCGCCCTTCATGCGCCGAGAGGTGCTCAACTATGCCGACGAAGACTGCAGCGAGCCCATCACCTATTTGGCTGGCGACGAGCCGCCGGCCCACGTCGTGTTGATCGAGCGCACCTTCTGTTCGCGGAGAGGGTTCGACGACCGCATCGTCACGACGTACGCCGTCCGGGAAACCTACTCGGGCCCCGTGTACGAGGACCTGGGCGGGTGCGTCGAGGTGGAACCCGTGGATCTCCCCTACTATCGCCTCGAAGCGATCGAGCCCGATTTCCCGATTCTCGACGAGGTCATCGAGTAGGCCTCGAGATCGTCTCACGATTGGCAGAGCCGAGTCCCGTGTGGCGAGGGCTCGCGAAAGGGAGCTCGACGGCAAGGGCAGCGCGCGCTGCCCTTCCGAAGCGAGGCCAGAACGCCGATTCATCGAGCCAATCGGCGTTCCAGACCGGACGTCCCGATTGAATCGACGCCCCGTGCGACACTAGCATTCGCAAGCCCGATGGGAAGGAAAGCACATCGATTGCTCCTGGATCGACGCGCGACGAGCAGCGCGCTCAAGCCCGCGGAAGGCGGCGCAGAACCGAATCCCCGCGTGAGGAGGACCTCCGCCGAGCTCCATTCGTTGGTCGGGGTTCTCGGAATCGTGGTTGCGACCTCGCTCGTGGCGCAGGGTTGTGAAAGCTCCGATTCCGAGAACACCTCCGGAGCGGACTCAGGTGGAGGGGGTGTCGGCGAGGAGGACGCCCAGTCGGGCGGTGCGGCCGGAGTTGCCGACGCGGAATCCGGCGGCGCAGACGGTGGCACGAATCCACGCACGGCCGAAGGCGGAGCCGGCGGCGTCGACACGGATGCAGACGGCGCGGGGAGCGGCGGCGACGGCGGCGGAGAGCCGGGCGGTACGCGAACCTTTCTGCCGCTCTACGAGAACGGCACGCGGCTGCGCGCCGTGAGCCTCGGCGCGGTGGGGTCGAGCGCACGTCGGTTCGTGACCTGGTACGACACGGAGCTCGAGGTGGAGTGCGAGTTCGGGCGGGCCGAGGACGGCGAAACTCGCTGTATTCCCCGCACGCGCGATCTGACCAACGCCTTCTTGGACGAGGACTGCACGGATCCGGTGATCTACGACTCACGGACCGCGCCGTGCTCGCACGTTCCTCCTTTCCGGCGCGAGACGGTCGCCGAGAACGCCTGCTCGGCCCTTCGGGTCGTTCGCCTCGAGCCCGTGGACACGGACACGGTGCACAGGGCGTGCAACGGAACCCCCACCGAGCTCCGAGAAGGCGCCACGGTTTGGAAGGACGGCGAGGTCGTGGATTCGGAGCGGCTCGTCCGGGCGACGGAGCGCGTGCGGGTCGACGACCGCGGATTCGGCGTGCGCGAGCTCCTGGGTGAAGACGGCTCCCGTCAGGTGCTGTCGATGGTCGACGCGGAGCACGGGCGTTGCATCGCGCTCGAGGTGAACGGCGCAGGCCTGCGATGCGTGCCCGCGACGCCCGCATCGCTGGAGTCTGGTTGGTGGTTCGCCGATGCAGAGTGTGAGGCGGAGCCGCTCGCCTACGCCCCCATGACTCCGTGCGTGGATCCCCCCGAGTTCGCACTCGCGTTCGATGTCTCGACGCGCACCGTGACTTCGGTCTTGCGGGTCGGTGCGGCCGTGACGGGAACGGTGTACGAGCTGGATCGGTCCACGGGTGATTGCGTTCCCCGGGACAGCACGGAGCTCATCTGGACACTGTTCCCCATCGAAGGCGATTACGATCCGACGCGGTTCTTCGAGCTCACGGAAGTGGCTCGGGGTGACGGATCCCTGCAGCCCATCCATCACGCCATCGATGGCGAACCGCTCGTCGTCCCCAATGGGCTGCCGCTCTTCTACGATACCGAGGACGAGGTGCGGTGTGCCGCCGAACGCCTCGGGGATGGTTTCGTCTGCGTCCCGTTGCCCTCGGTGCGGCAGCACCAGTTGCGGCATTACGCCGATGAGAACTGCAGCGAGCGGATCGTGTCCTGGGCCGGCGACGACCCGCCGAACGTCGTTCTGCAGATCGAGTATGCCTCCTGTTCTCGGTACGAAGGCGACGAGCGCGTCGTCGCCGCGTACGCCGTTCGGGAAACTCACTCGGGAAGCGTGTACGAAAACCGCGGCGAGTGCGTCGAGGTAGCGCCCGGGGACACTCCCTATTATCGGCTGGAGGCGATCGAGCCCGACTTTCCGGAGCTCGACGAGACTATCGAGTGACCTTCGAGCGCACCCCATGGTGCGCACACCCGGGCTCCGCCAGCGGCTGCGTGGGAGTCCTCCGGCGTAAAAAGCGCCGACAGCGCCGTCTTGCGACCGCGCTGCTTGCCGAGCTCCGGTGGTCCTTATCGTCGTGCGCGATCGTCCCGACGCCATCCGTGTGCGCTCCCCGCTGATTCACCAACTTGGACAGAACCCGAATGCGGCCACCGTGGACGACCAACCCTCGACGCCACGGAGATGGGTTTGCTCCCGGCGTTTTGGCCGGGTGCACACGCGCGCCATTTCGCAAATCGCAACATTCAATTCGTCGCACTCAACGAGAGGGACGACGCGACGGGCCCCCTCGAGCGAGGATCACGCGCACTCCCGGCTCACCAGCTCCCGTGTACGGTCGGACGTGACCCATCAGCGACGCCGGGGTGACTTCGGCTGGGGGTGGTCGGCAGGCTGGACGCGACTCGGAGGTGACGAGTGGCGGCCGGAAGAAAGATCAAGGACGCGAGCGAGGCGAGGCGGTGTCTGG
>QGUH01001277.1 GCA_003242355.1 Pseudomonadota bacterium | reverse complement strand
CGTACGCGGTTTAAGCCTTCGATGAGGTCCTCCCCGTTACAGAAGGTGCGGGACTGCCAGCCCTCCCCGAAAACCGTGAGCGGCTCGTTCTTGAGGCTCTGCACGATGAAGTTCGAGACGACGCGCCCGTCGTTGAACGCCATGCGTGGGCCATAGGTGTTGAAGATGCGGACGATGCGCGCGTCGATGCCCCAGGAACGGCGCGCATCGGTGAGGAGGGTTTCGGCGCCGCGCTTGCCTTCGTCGTAGCACGCACGCGGCCCGATCGGGTTGACGTTACCCCAGTACGACTCGGGTTGCGGGTGCACGGTGGGGTCGCCGTACACCTCGGAAGTGGAGGCGTGGATGATGGTGCACGCGCGGCCGCGTGCCATCTCGATCAAGCGCTGTGCGCCGAGCACGCTCGTCGTGAACGTCGCGTACGGATCTCGCTGGTAGTGGACGGGCGAGGCCGGGCACGCGAAGTTGAACACGAGCTCGGCGTAGACGTGGATGGGCTCGCGCACGTCGCCCGACTGGAAGTGGAAGTGTGGGTCCCGCGCGGCGCGCGAGAGGTTCGTCAGGTCGCCCGTCATCAGGCTGTCGAGGCCGACGACCTCGAAGCCTTCGGCGAGCAGGCGATCGACGAGGTGTGAGCCCAGAAAGCCTGCGGCTCCGGTTACGAGCACGGTACGGCGTACGGATCCCAGTCCCATGGAAACGATCCAGAGCCGTAACACCGGTGACGAGGCGCGTAAAGGTGAGCCGAGCGCGAAAAACGGCGCGGTGGAGCGGCGAAACCGCTCGAGAGCAGGAAGCGCGGCGTGGGCAGGAAGCGCGGCGCGCAATCGCGCTCGCGCTTCGCTCAGGACGATGCGGCCGCGGTCGTGGGTGAGGTTTCGGCTCTGCGACTGGCCGGTCGCGGGCGGCCGCGGTAACGACGTCGCCGTGGATTCTGGCGCGGTTCTTCACGTTCCCATGCTCGACCTCCGGGCGCAGCACGCGCGGATCGCCGAGCGGGTCGCCCGGGCGATGGAACGCGTCGTGACGACGCAGCGCTTCCTGCTCGGCCCGGAAGTGGAGGCGTTCGAAGCCGCGGCGGCGGAGTATTTGGGCGCGCGACACGCCGTTGGGGTCTCGAGCGGCTCGGACGCGCTCGTGTGCGCGCTCTTGGCGCTCGGCGTCGGCCCGGGGGACGCGGTGATCACCGCTCCCTTCTCCTTCTTCGCTTCCGTCGAGAGCATCGTGCGGGTGGGGGCCCGGCCAGTGTTCGTCGACATCGATCCCGAATCGTTCGCGCTCGACGTCGAGGGGGTGCGCGCGGCGCTCGGGCCGCGCACGCGCGCAGTGCTCGTCGTTCACCTCTATGGTCGTCCCGCACGCGTCGACGAAATCGTCGCGCTCGCGGCGGAGCGGGGGGTGCCAGTGATCGAGGACGCGGCACAAGCATTCGGCGCGCGCCTCCACGGGCGTGCGGTGGGCACGTTCGGAGCGCTCGGTTGCTACAGCTTCCAGCCGACGAAGCCGCTCGGTGCGTTCGGCGACGCGGGCATGGTCGTGACGAACGACACGGAGCTCGCGGAGCGTTGCCGGCGGGCGCGCGTCCCTGGCGCCCCCGCCGAGCACCCTCCCCCCCCCATCGGCGGCCACCAACCCCCGGGGGCGCCGCCCGGCGCCCCGCTTTCGCGAAAAGACCCGCTCCTTCCCGAGCG
>QGUH01001276.1 GCA_003242355.1 Pseudomonadota bacterium | reverse complement strand
CGTCCTCTACCTCGCGGCCGTGGCGGACCAAGCCCGCGATCGCCGCCACCTCGCCCAGATTGGGGCGAGCGTCGCCGCGACGTTCGCGACGTTGGGCGCGCTGTACTTTCTTATTTGGAATCGGCTCGAAGTGGGGAGTGGCGGCAGCGAGACACAATTCTGGGGCGTCAAGTACGGTGTCTTCTACTCCCCCGGCAGAGTCGAAGGGCAAACCTTCTGGGACTGGCTCTTCGAGCGCTGGACGGGAATGATGGCGTTTCCGGGGCATCGTCGCCGGATCTGGAACGACACGGGCTGGGAAGCGCCCGCCGAGGTGCTCCGTACGATCGACTTTTGGCTCTGGGTCGGTCTGTTCGTCGCAGGCGTTCTCGTCCTTCTGTATCGGCGGAACGCGAAGAAGGCGCTCCTTCTGATCCTGCCGCTGCTGGTGATGACCGCGGCCAACCTGGTCGGCGTATGGCCGCTCGGCGCGTTCCGGACGAACGTGTTCCTGCTCGTCTACACCGCGCTCGTCGCTGCCGTCGCCGTGGATCAGCTCGGGCGCCGGCTCCGGAGCGCTGGTGCCGCGTTCGTCCCGGCGCTGGGTCTGGTCGTTGCGCCGTTCGTCGCCTTCGAGACCACGTGGCACGCCAACAAGCGGGTCTTCAGCGAGTCCTCGGCGCTTCCGCAAGCCATGCACGAAGTGCTCACGTTGCAGGGGGGAAAGAGCCGGAGTCGCGAGCTCCTGATTCTCGACTCGCGTGGGTGCTCCGCCTTCAAGTTCTACACGCGCTATCACCCGGGCTTCAAACGGTCTCTGCCCCGGGACTTTTCGCGGAGACTGAGGCCGTCGTGCACCGAGATCTCCCCGTCGCGCCTGAGACGCGTGGTGCAGGAAGAGAGCGGGGAGAACCGACGCGTCTGGATGATCCTCGGCTGGAGTAGGTCGTTCGAGAAGTACGCCGACGAGGTTCCGTCCGGGGTGCGCTTGGTCCACCGGGTCCCGATCACGATGGGTGGCTCGCTCACGAACCTGGTCCTCGGGCTCGAAGCCGAGTAGCCCGAGCGTTCCCGACTCGGCAGAGTGGCCGCTCGAAGGAAGCGTGCCGCCCTCCCGAAAGCCGATCCGTCGAAATGCTCGGCGTTGCAAGAACGCGGGTCAGGCACGCATGAAGCGCCCCGTGCGCGACTCGAGTTGCGCGTCGAAATGCTCGGCGTTGCAGGAACGCGGGTCGGGAGTGGAGCGCGGCGTGGGGGCGCGCTCCGCTCCGACGCGCGGTCAACGCTTCGTCAATGCTCGCACGGACAGTCGGAGCCGCACGGGCAGTCCGAGCCGCACGGACACGCCGCGGCGAGCGCCCCGAGCGGCACGGCAAGGGCGGACACGAGAACGAACAGGCGGGTCCATCGCTTCATGACAATCACTCACTCCTTCCAGCGCCGCGGCGAGCGACGACTCACGGCGCTTAGCCTACTTCCTGGTCGGCGAGGGCCGACATCCAGATTCGTTAGGCGCGGGGGGAGGGAGAGCGTGACAGCCGAGGCGCGGCACGCCGGAGCGGACAGTGTGGGGCGTGCGGCCCCGGGAGGGGAGCGCCCGGATCAGCGGTACCAGGGCGAGGGCAGCACGGGAGCGTCCGGCGGCGGTACGGCCGGCGGGGCGGCCTCCGGCGGTGGGGGCGGGGGCACTGGCGGCGGGGCGCCGGCGGGCGG
>QGUH01001275.1 GCA_003242355.1 Pseudomonadota bacterium | reverse complement strand
CGAGGTCTCTTGCCGGGCCCCCCCGTCCGCGGGTCGGGTGGGGTTCGGGGCTGGCCATTCCCCTCCCCCGGGGGCCTCCCCCCCGGTCCGCCGTTAGCGTTGCGGGCGCCGGCGACCTGACGCTCGAAGGGCACGTGGCTCCCGCCGCACACGATGATGTCCCCCGGCTCGTCGCCGAGCAGCGCGACGAGCTCCTCGTCGGTCATGTCGATGGTGAACGCCTCGGTGACGTCCCCGGGCGAGCCGTGCACCACGAGGAGCGTGTCGCCCGATTCGAGCGGTAGCCGCGCAATGGTCGGCAGTTTGCCGAGCCGCGCGACGATGAGCTCCCCGAGCTCGTTCTGAACCGCCCGAAACCGCTCGATGCGCTCGCGCTCGTGCTCGGTCGTGGCCGACAGGCGTGCGGGGTCGATTTGCGCGAGCGCCCGATCGCTCATTCCCTGCACGCAGAGCGCGCGGTGCTGGACGAGCGTCTTCCACACGTCGAGCGGCTCGGGCCCCGGAAACACCAGATCCCCACAGGCGATGATCTGGTCGAAGCCGTGCACCCGCGCCTCCTCGATCACCGCGTGGAGGGCCCGGGCGTGGCCATGAATGTCGGAAACACAAAGAAATCGCATGCGCGTCAGCCTGCCCCGGAGGAGACCCGCGTCTCGTACGCCCAGGCCCGTCCGAGAACAAGGGCGAGCGGCCTGGGTCGGAGGGCAGAAGCCCCTCTTGGCACGCAAACGCCACAAGCGCCACCCTACGCGGGTGGACGATCCGGCCCGCTGGCTTTCCCTCGCCGAAACGATCGACGGGGATCGGGCGCGCGAGCTCGGTCGGGAGCTCGGCACGACCAAGGAGCGCGCCGCGCTGGTGCTGCTCGGCACGGCGTTCCCGCCGCTCTGCACCCTTTCGGGGCCGCGCGTGGACGCGTTCACGCGCCTCGTTTCCGAAGGGCTCCAGAGCGAGCGGCGCGCCGAGGATCTGTTGCGCAAGGCGCCGCAGCCGCGCCCGGGCGCTGGCGACGATCCCGCATTCGGCGCGGCCCTGCGCCGCTTCGTTTGGGCGGAGCGCGCGCGCATCGCCCTGCGGGAGCTTTTGCCGCTCGAGCTCGGAGGCGCGCCCATCGCCATCACGGCGCGCGAGCTCTCCGCGCTCGCAGAGGTGAGCCTCGCGCTCGCGCTGGCGGAGGCCGAGGCGTTCGTCGCCCAGCAGGCGGGCCCTCCCCGTCGCGCCGACGGCGCGCCGTCCACGCTGGTCGCGTTCGGGATGGGCAAGCTCGGCGGCGAGGAGCTCAACGCGGGCTCGGACGTGGACCTCGTGTTCGTCTACGACACGGACGAGGGCGAAAGCAGCCTTCCGCTCCACGAGCACTGGACGCGCGTGGCGCGCCGCGCCGTGGCGACGCTCGACACGCCCACCGAGGAAGGCTTCGCCTGGCGCGTCGACCTGCGCCTGCGCCCGGAGGGCTCGCGCGGGCCGCTCGTGAACTCGGTGGCAGCGACGGAGCGGTACTACGAAACCTGGGGACGCCTCTGGGAACGCGCGGCGCTTCTGCGCGCCCGCCCCATCGCCGGCGATCGCGCGCTCGGAGCGCTCGTCGAGCGCGAGATCATCACGCCGTTCGTCTACCGCCACACGGTCGATCCCACGATTGCCCTCGGCCTCGCCGATCTGCTCGAGCGATCGCGCCGCGAGCTGTCGAAG
>QGUH01001274.1 GCA_003242355.1 Pseudomonadota bacterium | reverse complement strand
TTTTTAAAGAAAGAAACCGGATACGGATTCTAGGACGGTCTTGTGGGCTCGGGAGTGGTTATAAGAGACAGGACCGCGAAATTCGTGACGATCCGGTAGAGCCAGGTGAAGAAGCTCGACCCGCCCTGGAACTGCGCGAGCCCTCGATGAACCCGCAGAAACGCCTCCTGGACGACTTCGCGAGCGTCCTCTTCGTCCTTGACCAACGCAACGGCGATGACGAACGCCCGCCGTTGATGACGCTCCACGAGCGCCCGAAAGGCTCGGCTGTCTCCGCTTTGCGCACGCTGGATGAGATCACGGTCGAGCTCCGCTTCGGCTTCGCGCGCCACCTGGTTGGACGCGCGCGCCTCGCTGCTATTCACGGGCAGCGCAGCGGCCCGCGGCCCGGACTCCGCGGGAGGCGTGCGCTCGTCGGCGCTCGTCGGCACCGCGTGCAAGCCGAGCGCAATCTCGCGAGCAACCAGGGCCATCACGAACTGGTCTACGCCGGCCTCGCCAAGGACCTTCCCTCGGCGAGCCACGTCCAGTGTGACTGAAACCCAGGGCGCCTGGCAACCCTGTCGACTGCGGTCGCCACGCGCCAACACCCTGGATGTTTTTTTCCGTCCGTACGACGTGAAGGCCCCGAAAGGCATTCAACGCACGGCTCGCATCCGCTCAGCGGAACGGGGCAAACGGGGTCAGCGGCGGAGTCAACGGCCCCTGCCGCAGCTCTTCGAGAGTCACGCGCGTTTCGAACAAGCGGCCGCCACGCGCGATACGCAGGGTCACGGTACGCCCGACACCGGCGAGGCTCGCAATCCAGCGCAGTCGCTCTGCACCCGACACCGGCTTGTCGTCGAATTCGAGGATCACGTCGTCCGGTCGAAGCCCGGCCCGATCTGCCGGTCCACCGGGGATGACGTGGGTGATGAGCGCGCCGACCACGCTGCCGAGCTGCAAGCGTTCGGCGTCTTCGGGCTGAACGGACGCGACGTGGACGCCGACCTTGCTGCGCCGAACCCACCCGTCTTTCAACAGACGCGGCAGGATTTCCTTGACCATGTTGATGGGGATCGCGAACCCGATGTTGTTCGCTTCGGCGCGAATGGCGGTGTTGATGCCGACCACGCGCCCGTGCGTATCGAGCAGCGGGCCCCCCGAGTTGCCGAAATTGATGCTCGCGTCCGTCTGCAGAAACTCGTAGTAGCCGGTCTCGTCGAGTCCGCGCACGTCTTGATGCGTGCGGCCCTTCGCGGAAAGGATGCCGGCAGACACCGTGTGCTGGAGCTCGAACGGATTGCCAATCGCGACGACCCAGTCCCCGACGCGCACGGCATCCGAGTCGCCGAGCGGGAGCGCCGGCAAGCCCGTCGCCTCGACCCGGAGCACGGCGACGTCCGTGGGCGGGTCACGCCCGACGACCGTTGCACTGACCTCGCGCGTGCGCCCGAACACGACGCTGATCTCGGTCGCCGACTCGATGACGTGATTGTTGGTGAGAATCAGCCCGTTCGAATCGTAGACGAACCCGCTGCCGAACCCCTGGCCCACCACGCGCCGCCCCGCCAAGAGCTTCTTCTCCTGGATGGTCTTCACGAACACCACGGCGGGATCGGCGTTCGCGGCCAGGTCCGCGAAGCTCGCCGGAGCTTGCGCTCCCGGGGCCGCAGTCGGCGGAGGCGGGCTCGGCGGGGGGGGCGGCCGGGG
>QGUH01001273.1 GCA_003242355.1 Pseudomonadota bacterium | reverse complement strand
CCCCACATCGGGGTCTCGTCGTGGATGCCCCCCCCCGGCCCGTGAGCAGGGCCCCCCCCGCCCCGCGGGGACGCGGGGCCCCTCCGGGCGTCCGCCGCCGTCGGCACCCGCGCGAACCACGCGGCGTTGCCGCCGACCCCGAGCGTCGTCGGCGGCGCGAGCGGGACCTGGGTCTCGAAGCGCACGCTCAGGGTTCGTCTCGCTCGGTCCGGCGCGGACGGCAGACCGCGAGCCCTGGGCCGGGTCTGCGCTCGGGCAGGAGCAATCTCCAGCGGCCGCGTCGGCGGGCGGCGATGAACCCGCGCACCTGCGGTGGCATCTCGATGGCGCTGAGATCACGGCCCGCGAGCGCATCGGCGAGGGCCGTGCTGCGGTCGATGGCGCTCGTGCGATGGTTGAGGATCACCAAGGGCTTGCCCTGAATCGTACACAATCCGCCCGGCCCCGCGTGTTTTCCCCGCATGCCCACCGAGCGGACTTCGAGCCCGATGCAGGCGGCGATCCGCAAGAGCTCGGACAGCAGCCGGTCGGGCGGCATGCAGCGATTGTAGTGAAGTGCCGCCGGGGGAACCACAGGGCGGGAGCTCGGGTCATGGCGAATCGACGGCGCGTGAGGTTAAGCGAGTCTCGGGCGCTTCGGGCGTCTTCTCGAGCGTCCCCCCGCTCGACCGTCCACGCCCCGAGCCGGCGAACGAGCATTTCCGGCGTGGCGATCCCCGTGCTATGGGGGGAGCAGTGAGAGATGTCCTGCCGGCGGCGGGAGCGATTCGCGCTTCCCCGGAGGCATCTCAGGACGTGAGAACGACCATGTTCTCCCCCAACCGGAAGACATTTTCTGATGACGTTCACCGAAGCGGCGGCGCAGGTCCTGCGCCTCGTAGGCAAGCCTTTACACTATAAGGAGATCACCGACGTAGCGATCGAGAAAAACCTCCTCAGTCACGTGGGCAAGAGCCCCGAAGTGACGATGGGGGCACGCCTCGCGGCCCTGGTCAAGAAAGGGGAGAAAGAGAACCCGCTCATACGAGTCAAGCCCGGAGTCTTCGCGCTCCGCGAGTGGGACCAGGAAACGATCGAGAAGGGGCTCAAAGATCGCACGCCCGCGCTTGAGCGGCTCTCCCTCCAGGACATCGATTTCGACGCCGAGCCGGAAGGCACGGCCGCTTCCGCCCACGTGGACTTGGGCGCGTTCGCGGAGGAAGGGGAGCAGGTCGCCCCGGACGAGGAGGAGCGCGAGCGCGCGGAGCTCGCGGCACATGCCGGGGAGCTCTTCGAGTCCGAGGAGGACGACGATCAGCCCATCTTCGGCGAGGAAGTCGACGCGGACGCCGAGCCCGCCCCGAGCCAGGAAGGGGGTGGCCGTCGCCGTCGACGTCGACGGCGCCGTGGTCGCGGTGAAGACCGCGGGGCCGTGGGCGGCGGCGATGACCTGCCGTCTTATACGGTCAGCGACGTCCCCGTGGACTTCGCCGAGACGAGCGCGCTCGTCGAAGAGGCCCGGGATGCTCGTGAACCGCGTGAGCCGCGCGAGCCTCGTGAACCGCGTGAGCCCCGGGAACCTCGCGAGCCGCGCGAGCCTCGGGAACCCCGCGAGCGCCCCAACGGGCCCGATGGGGGCCCGGGGGCAGGGGTTGGCGACCGGGACCGCGGGCGCCGCCTGGGCGATTTCCCGGGTCGTCCGTTGCCCGACCCCG
>QGUH01000264.1 GCA_003242355.1 Pseudomonadota bacterium | reverse complement strand
GCGGGTCTGGGGACGGGCGCGCCCTTCGCGATGGCCCGGCGTGGGCTGGGGCCGGTTTCCTTTGGGGCGATAGGCGCGCGCCGGGAGCGGCCCCCCGAGCGCCCCCACGAAGCGCTCGAGCTCGCGGCGCGCCGTCTCGACGAGCCCCTCGTCGCTCTGCTCGAGCACGGCTCTACTGTTCGGTCCGCCGAAGTAGGCGCGCACGAGCACGCTCCCTTCGGGCGCACGCCCCTCCCACTTGCTCGAGACCCACGTCGCGGCGAGCACGGGCGATTGGCCGGGCATGCTCAAAAACCCGGACCCTTCGAGCGGGCGCGCGAACCGAGAGCGGTCGAACGCGAGGACGACGGCGGCGGTCGATCCGTACCGGATCGCTCCGAGCTGCTGCGAGAGCTCCGGGCCCGGCACGAGGCGCGCGGCAACGGGCGCAGGAACGGCCGCGATCACGGCGCGCGCCGAGAACGCACCCCGCGCCGTGCGGACGACCCACCGATCGCCGCTCTGCTCGATCGCCAGCACCGGCTCGTTGGTGTGCACGCGCTCGGCCGGCAGGCGTGCGACCAGGCGCTCGACGAGCGTTCCCATCCCGTTGCGGAGCGAAAGGAACGGGCTCTCTCTCGGCTCGCTACGCCGCCGAAAGAGCCACCCGAGGAGCGCTCGCGCTTTGAGGAAGGGCCGCGAACGGCCGTTGCCTCGAGCGCGCCGCTCGGCTTCGAGCGCGAGCAAGCCGACGATCACGCTGCCCCAGCGCCTCTCGATTTCGGCAAGCTGCGGGAACGTCGCGGCGAGGCTCAGCTCGCCGATGTCGGCGGCGTGGATGCTGCCGAGCAACGGGGCCCCGATGCGCTCGGCCACTTCCCGGCCGAAACGCCGGGTGAGAAAGCTCGCGACCGACTCGTCACCCTCGGGATGGCCGGCGGGGAGCACGAGGTCGCACGCTGCGCGAAGCTTGCCGCCCAGGCTGAGCAAGGGCGTTCGCAACAGAGGACCCAGCCGCGTCGGCGCCGCGAGCACCATGCCGGCCGGCATCCGTTCGAGGCGCCCCGCATGCGCGAGGAACACCGTGCTCGCCTCGGGACGCGTGCCTACGAGCTCGCCATCGAGCCCGAGCTCCCGACAAGGTGGGGCGCTTCCGGTTTCGTGCGGAGGAACGAGTCCGGCCCGGCCTCGATCACGAAGCCATCCGCCCGCTCGGTGTGGATGCAGCCTCCGAGGCGCGGCCCCGCTTCGAAGAGACGCACGTCGAGCTCCGGGCGCCGCACGCGGAGCGTGAACGCCGCCGTGAGCCCGCTGATCCCTCCCCCGAGCACGGCGACATCGACCGCAACGCTCATCGACGGGTCCGCTCGTGCACGTACTCGACCACGAACTTCGCCGCATCCGGCGACGTCTCCGGCAAGATTCCGTGGCCGAGATTGAAGATGTGGCCCGAAGCGCCCGACGCACGCGCGAGCACGTCGTCGATACGGCGCATGAGCAGCGGACGTGGCGCATCGAGCAGCAGCGGGTCGAGGTTGCCCTGAACCGCGACGCCCGGTCCGAGCCGACGGATGGCGTCGTCGAGCGGCGTTCGATAATCGACGCCGATCACGGTGCCGCCGGCCTCGCGCTGCAGCTCGAGCAGGCTGCCCGTGCCCGTCCCGAAATGGATCACGGGAACCGACGTCGCTTCGAGATCGCTCAGGATGTGCTTGACGTGCGGCAGGATGAACTCCGCGTAATCGACGGGCGAGAGCGCGCCGACCCACGAATCGAACAGCTGGATGGCCTGCGCCCCGGCAGCCACTTGAGCGCGCAGATACCGGCGCACGACTTCCGAGAGCGTGCGCATGAACGCGTGCCAGAGCTCCGGCTCGCCGTACATCAAGCGCTTGGTGCGCGCATAATGCGTGCTCTTGCCGCCTTCGACGAGGTAGCTCGCGAGCGTGAACGGCGCGCCGCCGAATCCGATGAGCGGCGTCTTCCCGTCGAGCTCACGGCGCAGAATGCGGATCGCCTCGAGCACGTGCGCCAGATCCTCCTCGGGATCGAAAAGGCGCAGACGCTCGACGTCCGCGCGGGTGCGCACCGGCGCGTGGATCACCGGGCCTTCCCCCGCGGCGAACTCGAACGGAACGCCCATCGGCGGCAGCGGCAACAGGATGTCCGCGAACAAAATGGCGGCATCGACGCCGAGCGCGCGCACCGGCTGCAGCGTGACTTCGGCCGCGAGCTCCGGGATTCGGCAGATCTCGAGCAGCGTGTGCTTGGCGCGCACGGCGCGGTACTCGGCCATGTAGCGGCCGGCCTGGCGCATGAACCAAACCGGCGTCGCGTCTACCGGCTCACGCCGGCACGCGCGCAAAAACCTGTCCCACATCGCTCAATCAGCGAACGGGCAACGCCGCGTGCGGAGCGGCCTCGCCACGCTTTGCGCGTTCGCGCATTTCGTACTTCGAGGGGCACTTGGCCATGATGTGCGAGGCTTCGAAATACCCGGCGTCGTTCAGCTTGCCTTCCGCGGTGACGGTGACGTCCATGCCCGGCACGTCCCGAAAGGTGTCGGGGACGATGCACTGGGCGTAGCGCACGGGCAGGGTGACCCCCTGCTTTTCGATCGTGAACCGGTACTCGCAGGGCTCGTCCCGCCGGAGCAGCGTGCCCTTCACGAGCGTGCCCTCGACGCGCACGTTGCGGCCGCGCAGTTTCTCCTTCTCGGCCACGAGCTGGTCCACGCCGCGCGAATACACGGCCGCATTCTCGAAACTCGTGAACACCAGCGTCAGGATCGCGGCGCCCATCACGAGCAGGCCGATCAAAAGCCCCACGTTCCCCTTGGGCCCGCGGCGGCCCGACCCCTCGGCCCGCGCCGTGGGGGGTGGGTCGAGCGGCTGCGCCTCCGCCGCGCCTTCGGATTGCGCGAGGGCTTCTTTCAGCTCTTCGTCGACCCGGCTCATGCCGGGGAGGGTAGCCGCGGGTTCGGGGCCCGTCTAGCGGCGCGAAGCGCTCTTTCGACGCGAAGCTCTGGAACCCAAACGATTTTTTCCGATGTCACGCCCCTAAGCCGTGGCTCGCCGTCGCCTTCGGGCCAACGCCGGAGTGGGACGGCCGCGACCTAGACCGCAGAACGGCGCCGAATGCCGGAGCGCGCGCCAAGCCCCCCCAGCAGGGCGCCTCCGCCGAGCAGAACCAGGGCCGCCGAAGCCGCCACGGGCCACGGGTGGAGCGCGCCGCCGAGGCCCGCCAAAAAGAGCAACGAGCCGCCGCCGAGAGCGCCCGCGAGCATGCCATCGCGCCCGGTCGTTCGGCCCCCGAAGCGACCAACGAGCGCACCCGCCGCCCAGGCGGCGATCCCGAACGCGAGCAGGATCGGTGCCGCGCCGAGCGCGACCGCGAGCCCTGGCTCTTCTTCGAAGCGGCTTCGCAATCGCGCCCCCACCCAGATCCCGACGATCGAAAGCGGGAGAAAAGCGGTGAGCGCCACGCCGCCGCCGGCGAGAACCCACTGCCAGCGCGGACGCGCCGCGGCGTCGGCGTCCGCGCCCGCGGGCGCCTGGATCACCTTCAGCCGGCGAACCACGCCCAACACCCTGCCCGACCTTCGGATCGTCGGCAACTCGCGCGCGGGCGCGACCGAAAGGGCGCCATGCGCTCCTGCCTGCTCGCTCTCGCCTGCGTCACGTTCCCCGCTCTCGCTCGGGCGAGCGGCGGTGAAGCGATGAGCTCCCCTGCCCCCGCCTACTCCGCTTGGCAGGGGGCGCGGCATCCCGGGCCGCCGCCCGCGTGGTTCGACCGGGCGCCCGCACCGCTGCCGGAGCAGCCGGAGGTGCCGCGTCGAGCTTTCGAGCTCGTGACCGAAGGCGCGGGCGCCGTGCCCGAATGCCGAAGCAGCGTCGCGCTCGGGTGCGCAGGACTCGCAGGCGGAATGGAGCTCGGGCTCCAGGCGCTCTACCGCCCCACGCCCTCGTTCGCGATCGGCGGAACGTTTCGGCTCGATGCGCTCTCCCTCCAACGCGCGGGGGCTTCGGGCGAGGCGAACGCGAGCGCGTGGCTCGCCGGCGTCGTCGCGCGTCTCGATTTCGTCGAGCGCGGTCTCTTCGACCCGTACGCCGAGCTCGCCCTCGGCGTCGGATCCCTGCGCGCCGTCACGCACGCACCGAATGGGTCGGTGCGCGACGCGGTCGACGTTGCTGCTGCCGCACGCGTCGCCGTCGGGCTCGACGTCGCGCTGAGCTCGTGGGTGCGCGTCGGGCCATCGCTCGGATATGCGCGCTTCGCGCACGGCACGTTCACGCGCTGCGCGGGCTTCGAGTGCAGAACCTTCTCACCCGAGTGGGCGAGCGTTCCCAACGCGCTCACGAGTCTCGGGCTGCGCGTCACGATGGCAGTCGGTGAGGCGTTGTAGCTCGGGCTGCATGGCGGTTCGGCGAGGCTCACTCGGACCGCGCGTCACGATGGCGGTCGGCGAGGCGTCGTAACTCGGAATGCACGCACGATAGCGCTCGGCGGGCGTCGTAACTCGGACTGCGCGTCACGATGGCGGTCGGTGGGGCGTTGTAAAATGGGCGCATCGGACCATGCTCGCCGTCGACCCGTTTGCGCTCGACCGTTCGCTCGCTCGCGCCGCTGCCCAGCACCGGCGTTTCCTCAACGCCCTCGCGTACGGAGACGCACGGGATCACGCGTTCGAGCTCCTCCCTTCCGGAATCGATCGCGGGGCGCTCGCCGAGCTCCGGCGCGCCGCGCCGGAAGATCCCTTCGCTGCGGCCGCGGCGCGCTGGGCGGAGTTTCTGCTCGTGGAGCACGCCGCGATTGCCGAACGACGCGCCGCCGCGCACGCCCTCCGGCGCGAGCCGTGCGTGGTGGACCAGCCCGAGCACACGCGCCTCCCCCGCATCGACGTGCACGCACGCATCCTGGCGGACGCCGCGCGCCGCGACGGGTGGATCGAAGCGTACACGCGTCTCGCGCCCCCGCTCTCGAGCCGTCGCTTGGCGCTGTTCGAGCGATTGGCGGAAACGCGGAGCGCTCTCCATGGAGAGGGCTCGATCTCGGAGCACGTTCGTGCCGTGCTCGACGCGGGCAACGCCTTCGTGGCGCAAATGCGCGATGCGCTGCGCGAGCTCGGCCTGAAAAATCTTTCGACGTTCATCGACCGCGGGCTCGGGCGCGACGTGTCCGCAGAGTGGCCGGTGCGGTTGACGCCTCGACGGCTCGCCGAGTGGTTCCACGAAGGTGGCTGGCTGCGCGGGCTGTCACCGGATGCGGAGTCGTTTCCAGGCGTGCTCGGGGCTTCGAGCGTGCTCCGCGGGCTGTACCGCTTCGGCCGAGCGCTGCACGATGCGGGCGCGTCGTCGCGCCTTCCGTTCGTGCTCGCGCACGATCCAGCGGAGCGACGGGCGCGCTCGTTCGGCGCGTTGTTCGCGCTCCTGCCGATCGATCGTCCTTTCGCCGAACGGCGCCTGTCGGTGAGTCGCGCCCGCTTTGCCGACTATGCGCGCGGCCTCGGGCGCGTGATCGCCCTGGGCGCGCACCTGTTCGTGCTCCGCGCACGCCTCGCCGCCGCGGCGGAACGCGGAGCAACCGCTTACCGAGGGACCTTCGAAGAAAGCGTCCCACAGGTGCTCGGGTTCGAGCTTCCGCCCGTTCTCGCCGGAGCGCTGTTCGTGGACGAGCACGGCGTGGCTTCGCTCGAAGGGTTGTTCCTCGCCGCCAACAAGGCCGCGTCACTCGTCGAGACCTACGACGAGGATTGGTTCCGAAACCCGCGCGCGATCGAAGAGCTGCGGAGCGAGCTCGAGTCTCCCCCCGAGCCGCCACGCACCCCCGACGCGCCCGCTGCCGGCGCCACCCAGCTCGCGCGCACGCTGCTCGGGGTTCTCTAACTTCCCGCCCATCCGCCCCCGCCGGAGTCCTCCACGAGGGGCTCACCGCCCCTCGTGCTCCCCGACGCGACTCGCTTCGCTCACCGCGGGCTCGCTTCGCTCGCGGGAACCGACGTCTGAGTGAGGGCTAGAC
>QGUH01001272.1 GCA_003242355.1 Pseudomonadota bacterium | reverse complement strand
CATATCTTAAATTCTGGGGAGGGCCTTATCGTAACTCTTGCTCAGGCGCTCGTACTCCATGCCGAAGCGCCAGTGCGGATAGCGGTTCGGGAAGCCCCCGTACGCCGCGATCTCGTTCATTTGGTCGTAGCTCAGCATCTCGAAGATCACGGGAAAGAAGTCGAGCCCGTAGGAACGGGCGATCTTCTCGATGCGTTCTTGCTCGACGCGCAGGTAGCGGGGCAGGCTGGGATTGGCGAGCGTCATTTGCCTTTGCCGAGGAAGTCTTTGATGCTGTTCACGATCGCGTCGCGGTCCCGAATCTCGCTGGTGACGACGCGCTCGTCGGAAGCGAAGTGCTCCCGCAGGTCCTTGATGAACTGTCCGGAGCCGTACGGGCTCTCCACCTGGCCGTAGGCGAACATGTTCACCCGGGGCAGGATCTCGCGTTTGAGAATGTCCACGCAGGTGAGGGTGTCTTCCATCGACCAGTTGTCGCCGTCCGAGAAGTGGAACGGGTACACGTTCCACTCTTCCGCCGGGTAATGCTGATCGATGAGGTGCGCGCAGAGCCGGTACGCGCTCGAAATCATGGTGCCGCCCGACTCCCGCGTGCGGAAGAACGTGTCGCGGTCGACCTCGCGCGCGACCGCGTCGTGGATCACGTAGCGGCTCTCGAGGCCGCGGTACTGGCGGCGCAGCCACGTGTCGATCCAGAAGCTCTCGATGCGCACGATCTCCTTCTGCTCGTCGCCCATCGAGCCCGACACGTCCATCATGTAGATGATGACGGCGTTGGCGACCGGCTCGAGGTCTTCCTTCCACGAGCGGTAACGCCGATCTTCGTGCTGCGGTACGACGAGGGGCACCGCCGGGTCGTACACGCCGCTCGCGATGGATCGCTTGAGCGCTTCCCGGTACGTGCGCTTGAAGTGGCGCAACGACTCCGGCCCCACGCGCCGGATGCCCGTGTAGCGATCCTTGGCGGCGATGATGCGGCTCTTGCCCTTGTTCTCGATGGCGGGCAGCTCGAGCTCCTCCCCGAGGATGTCGGCGAGCTCGTCGAGCGTGACGTCCACCTCGAGCAGGTGCTCGCCCGGATCCTTGCCGGCTTGTCCCGCTCCGCTGTCGGCATCGCCGGAGTCGCCCCCGACCGGGTCGCCGGGATTGCCGTCTCCTTGTCCGACGCCGCCCCGTTGGCGATCGCCGAACACGAAGCGCGGCACGTCGATGTGCGGCACCGGGATGCTGACGAGATCCTTGCCTTTGCGCCCGAGCAGTTCCCCCTGGGAAATGTAGCGTCGCAGGTTCTGCCGGATCTTGCCGCGCACGATGTTCCGGAAGCGCGAGTGGTCCTGGTCGATCTTCAGCGACATCCCTGACGAGTCTCGCATATTTCGAGCGTGCGGGCCGCTCGCGTCGCGAGAAGACGAGACGCCGAGACGCGCCACGGCGCGGGGGCGAGGCGAGATGGCGCGAGCGCTTCCCGGATCGCCGCAGGCAGCCGCGAACGGGCGTCGCACGTCTGGGCCGAAGTACGACACACGCGCGCGGCAGGCGGGGACGGTCCGGCGATGCCACGGCCCGGGGCGCCACCCGCAAAGCGCCTGGGGCCGAAAGGCGCCCGTTACGGACCGGAGCGGGCTCGCACACGCGTTGCCCTCGCGGGATCCGCCCTCCCGCGATCCGGCCGAGCCAAACCCAGCCGCTCAAGGT
>QGUH01000263.1 GCA_003242355.1 Pseudomonadota bacterium | reverse complement strand
GGTCCAGGCGTCCCCCATCGGCCCGCCGCCCCCGCCGCCGCTCGCGACGACCACGCGCGGGACCGTGCACGTCCGCGCCCCATCGCAAGGGCCCAGATCGCGGCGACAAACCGCGGCTTTCTTCCCTACGAGCTGCTCGCGGGCAACCCGCAGCAACTCGCGCAGGACTACGAGCGCCTCCGCCTCTCGCACGAGCTTTCGCGGGAGATCGCGCTCGAGCGCGACCTGCCGACGCTGCTCAACAAGATCCTCATCACGATCTTCAAGTTCGTCCGCGCCGACCGCGGCGTGATCTTCCTCAAGGGCCAGGATGGGGAGCTCGTCCCGAGCGCCACGCTGCGCCGGGACGGCACGAACGCGCCCATTCCCGTGTCGTCCACGATCATGAACCACGTGATCCGCGAGCGGGCGACCGTGCTCACTCACGACGCGGCCATGGATTTCGCGGCCTCGAAGGGCAAGAGCATGATCCTGAACCGGATCAGCTCGGCCATCGTCGCGCCGCTCTTGCACAACGACGAAATCCTCGGCGTGCTGTGGCTCGACAGCGAGACCCTCGCGCAGTTCCAGCCCAAGGACATGGAGATCGTGACGTCGGTTGCCGCTCAGGCAGCGATGTTCATCGAAATCAACATCCTCGGCCGGAAGATCGAGCAGGAGATCGTCAATCGCGAACGGTTCGCGCGCCTGCTCTCCCCGAACGTCGCCGCGCGCGTGCTCTCGGGCGAGCTCGAGGTGAAGAAGGGCGGGCAGCTCGTGCGGGAGTGCACCGTCTTCAACTCCGACATTCGCGGGTTCACGCCCATGTGCGAGGGGAGCTCGCCGCAATCGCTGGTCGAGCTCTTGAACGAGTACTTCGAGCTGATGGTCGAGACGGTGTTCAAGTTCGAAGGCACGCTCGACAAGTTCATGGGCGACGGGATCATGGCCCTGTGGGGCGCTCCGGTGATGCACCCGGACGATCCGCTGCGCGCCGTCTCCTGCGCGCTCGAGCAGATGGAAGTGCTCGAGCGGTTCAACCACCGCCGCATCGAAAATGGCCTTTTGCCGCTCTCGATCGGGATCGGCATCCACACCGGGCCCTTGGTCGCCGGGTACATCGGCAGCAGCAAGGCGCTCAGCTACACCGTCATCGGCGATACGGTGAACACGAGCGCCCGGCTGTGCGGGGTCGCCGGCGCAGGGCAAATCCTGGTGAGCGAGGCGACGCTGGCCCGTCTCGGGGGGAAGTTCGACGTCGAAGAGCTCGCGCCGGCGCAGCTGCGCGGCAAGGAGCGGCCGCTCCGCGTCTTCGACGTGAAACGCCCGCGGCCGGCAGTCCAGGTCCCGGCAGCATACGGCAGCTGACGGCGCGTTCGGCGGGGGTGCCACGACGCGACGCGGCACGAAGCAGCCCGAAGGCTCGACTTCGGTGCTCCTTTCCGTCAAAGTCCGCCGCACATGGCCCACGTCCTCGCCTTCGAACGCCCGGTGGTCGAGCTCGTCACGCGCGTCCGGGAGCTCCGAGAGCTGGCGAGCGCGGACGATCGCTTCGGCGGCGAGCTCAAACGCCTCGAGGAGAAGGCCGCCAAGCTCGCGCGCGAGGTGTTCAGCAAGCTGAGCCCGATGCAGAAGGTGCAGCTCTCGCGGCACCCGAATCGTCCCTACACGCTCAACTACATCGAGCGCATGTTCACGGACTTCATCGAGCTGCACGGGGATCGGCGCTTCGCGGACGATCCGGCGATCGTGGGCGGGCTCGCGAGCTACCACGGGCAGAGCGTCGTCGTGGTCGGCCACCAGAAGGGGCGCACGACGAAGGAGAACCTGCAACGCAACTTCGGGATGCCCAACCCCGAGGGGTATCGCAAGGCGGTGCGGCTCTACGAGCTCGCCGACCGCTTCGGGTTGCCGATCATCACCTTCATCGACACGATGGGCGCGTTCCCCGGAATCGGGGCCGAAGAACGCGGTCAGAGCGAAGCCATCGGCGTCGCGCTCGAGGTGATGTCGCGCGTCGGCGTTCCGATCGTGACCACGATCATCGGCGAAGGCGGCTCGGGCGGCGCTCTGGCGCTCGGCGTGGCCAATCGCGTGCTCGTGCTCGAGTTCAGCTACTACTCGGTGATCTCTCCCGAGGGGTGCGCCGCCATTCTCTGGAAGAGCCCCGACTACGCTCCCGAAGCCGCGGAGCGCCTGAAGATCACGGCCCCGCACCTGCTCGAGCTCGGCATCGTCGACCGCATCGTGGAAGAGCCGCCGGGCGGGGCGCATCAAGATCACGACGACGCGGCACGCCGTCTGGATCGCGCGATTTGGGCGGAGCTGCGGGAGCTTCTGCCGCTCTCGCCCGACGAGCTCCGCGAAGATCGCTACCGTCGCTTCCGTCGCCTCGGCGCGTTCGTTGCCTGAGCCCCGGTTGGCCCGACCATGAGTACGTTCGACGGGCTCCGAACGCTGGAAGAGCTGCCCATCGAAGGGCGGCGGACGTTCGTGCGCGCCGATCTCGACGTGCCGCTCGAGCGCGGACGCATCGTCGACGAGACGCGCCTGCGCGCCGCGGTACCCACCTTGAAGCGCGTGCTCGAGCGAGGCGGGCGCCTCATCGTGGGCACCGAGCTCGGTCGCCCCAAAGGGCGCGTGCGCACCGAGCTCGGCCTCGAGCCCGTCGGGGCGCGGCTCTCCGAGCTGCTCGGCACGGACGTGTACCTGCCCGACGAAGCCCTCGGGGATGCGGCCCGCAAGATCGTGCAGGACTTGCGCCCGGGGCAGCTCTGCCTGCTCGAAAACCTGGGCTTCGAGCCCGGGGAAGCGGAGAACGACTCGGCCGTCGCCGCGCGGCTCGCGGCGCTCACCGACGTGTACGTGAACGACGCGTTCGCCGCCTCCCACCGCCGCACGAGCTCCATCGACGCGCTGCCACGACTCGTGCACGAGCGCGGCATGGGGCTGGCGTTCGAAGCGGAGCTGCGCGCGCTCGATCGGCTGCGCACCGCGCCGGAACGCCCCTACCTCGGCGTGCTCGGCGGCGGCCGGGCCCGCGAGGCGCTCGAGCTGTTCGAGTCGCTGCTCGGCCGCTGCACGACGCTCGCGTGCGGCGGCGTGCTCGCGAACACGCTGCTCGCTGCGCGCGGGCACGCCTTGAAGGCGACGCGCCTCGACGCCGATCTGCTCGCGCGCGCGCGCGCGGCGCTCGAACGGGCGCGGGACCTGCGAACCGAGGTGCTCTTGCCGAGCGACGTCGTCGTCGCGGAATCGGAGAGCGCGCCGACGGGATTCGCCGTTTCGGTCGGTGCCGTGCCCGACGGCCACATGGTGCTCGACGTGGGCGAGACCACGGTTCGTCGCTTCGCCGAAGCGGCGGCGCGCGCGCGCACGGTGCTCTTCGCAGGCGAGCTCGGCGCCGCGCATCGTGAGCCCTTCGCTTCGGGCACGCTCGCGTTCGCGCGTGCCCTCTGCACCACCGAGGCATTTCGGGTGGTGCTCGACGAGCGCCTGGCCTCGCTGCTCGAGCGGCGAGACGAGACGCTCTTGGATCGGATCGGTCACGTCTCGAGCGGCGGTCGCGCGAGTCTCGAATTCATCGAGGGTCGCCCGCTCGCAGGGCTCGAGGCCTTGCGTGTGGGTGCATCGTGAAACGAAAGTACTTGATTGCCGGAAACTGGAAGATGAACGCTGGTGGCGCGAGCGGGCTCGAGCTCGCGCGCGGAGTGGCGGAAGGCACGAAGGAGCTCGCGGGACGCGTCGAGATCGTCGTGGCGCCCCCGTTCACGGCGCTCGCTGCCGTGGCCCAGGAGCTCGAAGGCACGCACGTCGAGGTGAGCGCCCAGAACCTCTATCCCAAGGACTCGGGCGCCTACACCGGCGAGGTGAGCGCGCCGATGCTGCTCGAATCCGGAGCGCGCTGGGTCATCCTCGGCCACAGCGAGCGGCGCCAGTATTTCGGAGAAACGGACGAGTTCGTTCGCGAGAAGGTGCGCGCCGCGCTCGCGGCGGGCCTGCGCCCCATCGCCTGCATCGGAGAGACGCTCGAGGAGCGCGAGGCCAATCGGACCCTCGAGGTGGTCTTCCGTCAGCTCGACGCCATCCGCGACGAGCTCGCCAGCCGTCCCGGGGTCGGCGTGATCGCCTACGAGCCGGTTTGGGCCATCGGCACGGGCAAGGTCGCAGGGCCCGAGCAGGCCGAGGAGGTCCATGCCGCAATCCGCAAGCGGCTCGCCGAATTTTCCGCTGAGCTTGCCGATGCCACCCGCATCTTGTACGGAGGGAGCGTGAAGGCGGACAATGCCGCGGGCCTGCTCGGCATGCCGAACGTGGACGGCGCCCTCGTGGGCGGTGCGTCCCTGGATGCCGCCGGTTTCGCGCGCATCGCGCAAGCCGCGCCCGAACGCTGACTCTTTGGAGCGCTCGCCATGGTCGAAATCATCCATACGCCGCTCACGGTCATTCACGTGATCGCGTGCCTGTTCCTGATGCTCGTCGTCCTCATCCAGCCGGGACGAAGCGGCGGCCTCGGCGCTCTGTCTGGCGCCGGCGCGCAGCAGGTCTTCGGCGGACGCGGCGCGGGGAACTTTCTCACGAAGACGACCTGGGCGACCGCTGCCGTGTTCTTCGCGACGAGCATGACGCTCGCGTATCTCTCCTCGTCCGCGGACGAGTCCTTGCAGGAGCGCTCGGGGCGCGCGGTCGAAACGCGCGATCGCCTGCCGCAACCCGCCGGGCCCGCGGCGCCGGCAGCGACGGCAGGGCCCGCGCCGAAGTGAGGTGAGCGCCCGACCCGCCGGGAGGGGGGCGGTTCGCAGTAGAGATGCCGCACACCGCGGGGGCTCCTCGGTGAGCCCCCAGGATGCGGCGACGCACGACGAGCGCCACGAATCGGTCGACGAGGGAGCGCGAACGCCGTCGAGCGCCGTCGTTCGCGACGCGGCCGCCGTGGTGGCGGTCAAGGCGCTCACCACGGCCGCCGTGCTCGCCGGTGGCTTCACGGCGATCAGCGACGACGACTATGCGCGCGTCGTCACCGCGCTCCGTTTTGCCGACGCGCCCGCGCTCGACCCAACCGGAACCAGCTGGCTCCCTCTGCCGTTCTGGATCTATGGCGGCGCGCTCGCCGTATTCGGCAGCGACCTCGGCGTGGCACGCGCCTGCGCCTTCGTCCTCGGCGTGCTCGCGGCCGGGCTCGTGTGGGCTGCGGCACGACTGCTCGACCTGTCACGGCGTGCGGCGGTCGTCGGCGCCACCCTCGCTGCCGTGTTTCCGTACTCGGCCTACCTCGGCGCCGCCACCGTCCCGGAAGCTCCCACGGCGGCACTCACGCTCTTCGGCGCCGCCACCGTGGCCTCCGATGCCCGGATGCGCCTGCTCGGTGCGCTCGCGCTCGGCGCCGCGAGCGCGGCACGCTACGAGCCCTGGGCCGCGGCCGCCGCCTTCGCGGCGATCACCGGATGGGACGCTCTGCGAAGCCGCGACCCGCGCCTCGTCGCCGCGACGGGCCTCGCGCTCGCATTCCCCGCCGCCTGGCTCCTGCATGGAATCGTTCGACACGGCGATGCGCTCTTCTTCGTCGAACGCGTCGCGAGCTACCGTGCCGCGCTCGGTCCCGACGATCCGTGGCTCGAACGGCTGATCCGCACGCCACGCGCCTTCGTCACGAGCGAGCCGGAGCTCGTTCTCGGCACGCTCGGGTTGTTCCTCGTCGCGCCGCGCGGACTGCTCGCGCGCGAGCGCCGCGCGCTCACCAAGAGTGGCAGCGTGCTCGTGGCGATCGTGCTCCTCGCCGTGCTCGGCGATCTGCTCGGCGGCGCGCCGACCCACCATGGCGAGCGCGCCTTGCTCGCGGTGTGGTCGTGGCTCGCTCTGGTCGCAGGCGCTCTGGCCACGCGGATCGGCGAAATCCAGCTGGCACGGCGTAGCCTGGCAGCCATCACGCTCGTGGCACCAATCCCGCCCGCCCGGGGCGGGATCCCCCCTGCCCCTTATACAAATCCCGAACCCACGGAACCGCTACAACACCCCTATGC
>QGUH01001271.1 GCA_003242355.1 Pseudomonadota bacterium | reverse complement strand
CGCCCGAAACCGCGCGGCGGCCCCAGCTCCTGGGAAATAGAAAGCCCCACGAACGCGCGATCGCCTTGGCGGAGCGGCTGATTTACGTCGAGACGCAGTACTTTACGGCGCGCTCGCTGCACGACGCGCTCGTCGAGCGCATGCGCGATCGAACCCGGCCGCGGCCCGAGGTCGTCCTCGTGCTTCCACGCGGCGCCGACACCCCCAAGGAAGGGCTCGTGATCGGCCCGGCCCAGGACGAGCTCCTGAGCTCGCTCGTCGCCGTGGCGCACGAGACCGGCACGCGCTTGCGCGCCTACTACAGCGGCGCGCCCGGGCCGGACGGCGAGCTCGTGCCGACCTTCGTCCACTCCAAGCTCCTCGTCGTCGACGATCGCTTTCTGAGCGTCGGCTCCGCGAACTTCACGAACCGCAGCCTCGCGCTCGATACCGAGCTCAATCTGTGTTGGGAGTGCGCCGAGCCCGAGCTGCCCCTCGGTCGCAGCATCCGCGCCTTGCGCGCGAGCCTGCTCGCCGAGCATGCCGGAGTGCCCGATACGGCCCCGTTCTTTTCGGCCTTCGGGCTCGTCCACCACCTGGACCAGCTCGTTTCGAGCGGAGCGAGCAAGCTCCACCACCGCGCCGTGCCCGAGGACGGCAGCATGCCCGAACGGGTGTTCCACCTCGAACGCGTCTTCGACCCCGATCGCCCGCTCGACGATCTCGATTTCGAAATGCTGTTCGAACGCTCTGCCTGAGCCTTCTCCGACGACGCCCCCCGAAATCCACGCGGGGCCGGACGCAGCGCGCCTCACCGCGTGAGGCTGGAAAGCGCCCGCTCCAGAGCGCGCACGCGAGACTCGGTCAAATTCTGACGGAGCTTGGCGAGCTCGGCGAACGGATCGGCGCGCAGCGTCGCCAAACGCCGCGGCAGATTCTCGACGGTGAATCCGTCGGGTCGAACCGCGTCGAGCTCCTCCCAAAAGACGGGGGTCGCGACCGGTGCTCCCGGGCGAGCGCGGGTCGAGTACGGCGCGATGAACGTCGCACCGCGCGCGTTCCTGAGATAATCGACGAAGATCTTTCCCCGGCGTTTGGCCTTCGCCATCGTCGCCACGTAGCGCGCCGGTAGCAATCGCGCGACTCCCTCCGCCAGCGTCTTGCAAAACAGCTTGATCTCGTCCCAGCCCAGCCGCGGGCGGAGTGGGACACAGACGTGCAATCCTTTCCCGCCCGTCGTCTTCACGAACGCCTCGAGATCCAGCCGGTGGAAGAGATCCCGCACCAGGCGCGCGCCTTCCGTCACTTCCGGCCAGGGCACCTCCGGATCCGGATCGAGATCGAACACCAACAGATCGGGATGCTCCACGTCTCCCACGCGCGCTCCCCACGTGTGGATCTCGAGCACGCCCATCTGCGTCAACGCCAAAAGCCCCTCGACGTTCTCCACGTACGTGTAGCTCGCCGTCTTGGCCTCTTCCCGGATCGGCACGACCCGAATCGGCTCGGGCAAACCGCGCTGGGCGTGCTTCTGATAGAAGCAGCTCTTTCGCCGCCCCTCGGGGCAACGCACGAGCATCAGCGGCCGCTCGACGACGTGCGGGAGCATGCGCTCGGCGATACGCGCGTAGTACTCGGCGATATCGCGTTTGGTGAGCCCTCGATCGGGGTAGAGCACCTTGTCCGGGTGGGAAAGCCGCAGGGTGGCTCGGAATTG
>QGUH01000262.1 GCA_003242355.1 Pseudomonadota bacterium | reverse complement strand
GATGCAAACGCTCTCGCCTTCCGGGTGCGGCGCACAGCCGTACCCTTCGGGGCAGGCATCGAGGCCCGCGAGCGGCGTTTGGGGAAACGCGGGATCGCAAGGGCGTGGCGCCGCGCCGGCAGCACCGCCGGCTCCGCCCTCCGTACCCGAGATGCCGACGCCCGCAGCGCCGCCTTCCGCTCCACCGCTTCCGGCAATTTTAGCGCTGCCCGCGGCGCCGCCGTCCGCACCGGCAGCGCCTTTCGTTTCCGCGCCGGCACCGGCCCCGCCCGCGAACGCGGCGCCACCGAGTGGGGGAGCGCTGGCCGACGCGCCCCCCTCGCCCGCCGAGCCGCCCAGGTCGGCATCGAGCCGCGCATCGATTTCGATGTCGGGCAACAGGCAGCCCTGAATCAGCACGAACCAAACGACGCTCGATCGCCGCCGGAAGGGGCCCCGCACCTCAGAACCTCCCCTGGAGGCGGACCGAGGCAGGGCCCACCGTCAGCGCGACGTCGTGCGCTTCTGCCGTCGGCGTGGTGAGCAGCAACACGGCGCCGCCGGCTGCGAGCGCTGCCCCCGCGTAGAAGCTCACCGTCGAGACCGTCCGCAGAGTCGCGTACTCGTTCACGCGATCCTGCTCCACGCGCCCACACCGCCCCGCGCTGCACGCCGGACTGTCGTCGAGCGTTCGTTTCAGATCGAACGCGAGCCAGGCCGTCACTCCAGAGCTCGCGAGCGCAGCGCCGCCGAGCCCGAGCCCCACCCACCCGAGCGTGTTCTGGGTGGAGTGTCGGGACGCACTCGAAGACACCTCGGGTTCCGCGTGTCGCGTTTCGGGCAGCGGGAGCGTGAGCGCGGGCGAAGGCCGCGCCGTGGTGGGTGGCGAGGGCGCGGGCGCAGCGGCTTTCTGCGCGAACACGAGCACCACGCGTTCGCGCTCGCCCGGATCGAGCACGACCTGGGCGGTGACCCGCTCTTCACCGCGACGCGCTTCGACGTCGTGACGCCCCGGATTGATGGGCAACGCCTCGTTGACCAGCGCGGATGCGATGGCGTTGCCGTCGACGAAGAGCGCGAGCTCGGCCGAGGTCGCGTTCTCGACCGCGATCGTGAGCATCGGAATGCGCGGCAAGAGCGCGCGGAGCTCGGCCGCGGCGTCTGCCTGGGCCCGGCGCTGGACCTCGATGTCCCCGTCGACCACGCTGAGCCGCTGCACCTCGCGATAGCGCTCGGACGCCTCGACGAACATGCCGAGCTCGACCATCGAGCGCGCCGACCAGAGCCCGAGGGTGGGGACCTTCAGCACGCCGTACGCCTTCTCGAACTTGTCGTAGGCGGTCGCGAAGTCTCCTTCCTGGTACGCCTGAACACCCGCATAGCCGAGCTGCCGCGCCACCGCCCGCGACGCCGGATCGGCGAGCTCCGCCCGAGCCGCCCTCGGAGCGATCATCCACGCGAGCACCACCACCAAACCCAAGCTCCGCAGCAATGGTGGCGAAAAAACCAATGATCCCCTCCGAGAAGGTGCTCGAGCGACTCGGCGTCGCGTCTCGGTCATTTCAGTGTGCACGAGCGAGTCGCCGATTGACAACGCCGAAACGCCCAATGCGACTTCGATCCTGTTCCCCCGCTTCGCGCGCCCGCGCCATGGTCATTTGTTGAGTCAAATTCCCCAGAACGCCGGTTCGACTGCTCGATGCTCGAAGGGTGGTGCCGCCTGCCAGCCGCCGTGAAGTCGGCAGGGCCTCACTCACGCGGCACTCCCCTCGCCCCTGCCCTCCGCGATGCGGTGACCGCTGTGTTGCGGTGCGTTCTCAACCGTTCGTCGCCCTACTCGAACGCGCGCGGGCTTACATGCGGGCCGGCGCGGCGATGCCGAGCACGCCGAGCCCCGTCGCCAGCACGCGCCTCGTCGCCGCAGCGAGCACGAGACGCGAATCGCGGACGGGCTCACATGCGGGCCGGCGCGGCGATGCCGAGCACGCCGAGCCCCGTCGCCAGCACGCGCCTCGTCGCCGCAGCGAGCACGAGACGCGAATCGCGAAGCGCGGGGTTGTCGGCCCGCAGCACGGGGCACGCTTCGTAGAACGCGGTGAACGTGTTCGCGAGCTCGTAGAGGTAGGAGCACAGACGGTGCGGCTGCAAAGCCACGCCCACGGCGTCCACCGCCGCCGCGAAATCGAGCAGCTCGATCGCGAGCGCGCGCTCGGCGGGCTCGCCGAGCTCGACGCGCACGCCTTCCGGGACCTGCCCGCGGAGCAAATCCGAAGCGAGCGCGATGCCGGTCTCGTTCGCCTTGCGCAGGATCGAACAGATGCGCGCGTGCGCGTACTGCAGGTACGGACCCGTGTTGCCCTCGAACGCGAGCATGCGGGACCAGTCGAACACGTAGTCCTTGATGCGCTCGGTGGACAGGTCGGCGTACTTGATCGCGCCGATGCCCACTTGGCGCGCCACCTCGGCGCGCTCTTCCGCCGGCAGCTCCGGGTTCTTTTCGCGGATCGCGCGCTCGGCGCGCTCGATCGCCTCGTCGAGCAGGGCGAGGAGGCGAACGCTCTCCCCAGCGCGCGTCCGGAACATCTTCCGGTTCTCGTCGAGGATCGAGCCGAAGGCCACGTGCTCGGCGCGCACCGAGTCCGGCAACCAGCCCGCTCGCTTCGCCACGGCGAACACCATGGCGAGGTGCTGGTGCTGGGGCGCTCCGACCACGTAGAGCACGCGCGTCGCGCCGAGCGTCTCGACGCGGTAGCGGAGCGCCGCGAGATCGGTGGCGGCGTAGCCGTACCCACCGTCGCGCTTGCGCACGATGAGCGGCAACGGCTCGTTGTCGCGCCCGGTGAACTCCGGCAGGAACACGCAGAGCGCGCCGTCGTCCACGCGCGCGATGCCACGTCGTTCGAGCTCGTCGGCAATGCCCGGGAGATCGGCGTTGTAGGCGCTCTCGCCGCGAATGTCCGAGTCCTCGAGCAGCACGCCGAGCTTGTCGTAGACGGCGCGGAAGTACACGCGCGACGCCTCCACGAGGCGCTCCCAGAGCGCCAGAGTCTCCGCATCCCCCTGCTGCAAGAGCACCACGCGCTTTCGCGACCGATCCGCGAACGCGGGATCGTCGTCGAACTTCTTGCGGGCGGCCTGGTAAAACTCGGTGAACTGGAACAGGCCGAGCTCGTCGGTCGCGCCGACGCCGATGTCGAGCATGTGCTCGATCAACATGCCGAACGGCGTGCCCCAGTCGCCGATGTGGTTCTGCCGGATCACGCGATGACCGAGGAAGCCCAGCAACCGCGCGAGCGCATCCCCGATCACGGTCGTCCGCAAATGGCCGACGTGCATCTCCTTGGCGACGTTGGGCGCCGAATAGTCGATGACGACCGTCTCCGGCCGTTCCGCCCGAGGAACGCCCGCGCGTTCGTCGCGGGCGAGCGCTTCCACCGAGCGCTCGAGGAACGCTCGGTCCAGCGTGAAGTTGACGAACCCCGGACGCGACGCCCGCACCTCGCTGCACAGCCCGGAAACCTCGACCTTTTGCGCGAGCAGCTCGGCAATCTCGAGGGGCGGCCGCTTCACGGCGCGCGCGAGCCGGAGCGCGACGTCTGCCTGGTAATCGGCGAAGGCAGAGCGATGCACCGCAGGGTCGGCTCCCGCGTGTTCCGGGCCGAACGCATCGACCACCGCCTTTCGAACGGTATCGGCGAGCAGTGAGGCAGGGTGGGCCATTTCCGGCCGACGGCTATAACAGAAGTTCTCGGTGCGCGCCGCTCCCAGGTGCCGAGGAGGGGGGTCACGCCCCGGCGCCGAATGCGCACGGGCGCGATCAGGCCCCGGCACCGATGCGCGGGCGCGCATCGGGTCTCTGCGCCGAATGCGCAGGAACGCATCACGCCCCCGGCGCCGAGTGCGCGGGCGCGCTCGCACGCTCGGGCGCAGTGGGGGGATTGGCGAGCGGGAGGGTGAGGTGGAACGTGGTCCCTTTGCCGACCGTGCTCTCCGCCCAGATGCGTCCGCCGTGCGCCTCCACCAATCCCTTCGTGATGTACAGGCCGAGGCCCACCCCCTTCGCGCCCGACGTTCGCCGCGCCTGCCAGTACCGCTCCCAGATGCGCGAGAGCTCCTCTTCCGTCATCCCGGGTCCCGTATCCGACACGGTGAAGCGCGCGGCGTCACCGTCGCGCTCGACCAGCACCCGAACGGCGCCGCCCGGCGGCGTGAACTTCGCGGCGTTGTCGAACAGGTTCGACAGGATTTGCAGGACGCGCCCGCGATCACAACGGAGCCAAAGCTCCTCGCTCGCGTGAACATCGAGCGAAAACCCCTTCTTCGCCGCCAGGGGAGCGAAGAGCTCGAGGCTCTCCTGCAGCAGACCGCGCACGTCGTGGACGCCGGGCTCGATCGTAAACTGTCCGGCCTCGAGGCGCCCGAAGTCGAGCAGGTCGCGGATCAGGCGCTCGATCTGCTCGACCGAGCGGTGAATCGTCTGAAGGAGCCGCCCGCTGCGCTCGCCGTTCGCGCCGGGGGCCAAGGCCTTCTCGAGCAGGCCCGCGCTCATCGAGATCGCGCTCAGCGGGTTGCGCAGATCGTGCGAAACGACGGCGAGCACGTCTTCGCGCGCCCGCACGGCGCGGCGCGCCTCGTCGTACAGGATTGCGTTCTCCATCGCGAGGGCCGCCCGTCGGCCGACCTCTTCGGCCAGGGCGAGGTCGTGCCCCGAGAACTTTCGCGGCATGCTCGAAACCAGCGTCAGAAGGCCCAGAGTCCGCTCCCGCGCGTGCAGGGGAACGAACAGACACGAAGCCGGTTTCAGCCGCTCCAAGAGCTCCGCGTGCTCGATGCCCAGCGCGGTCGCGAGCCAACCGGCGTCCGTGGCGTCGTGCAGCTCCGCCCTCCGTTCGGCGAGAACGCGCGCCACCGCCGGCGTCGTGCCGCGATCGAGGGGCTCCGATCGCTTCGACGCTCCGAGCCTCGCCTCGAGCGCGCGTTGCGAATACGCGCGCGCCACCTCCCGCGTCGCCCACGGACTCACGACCTCGTCGATCAGGCACACGTCGCCGAGCGCCGGAACCAGGCGGCTCGCGAGCTCCGGCAACGTGCGCCGGTGGTCGAGCGACTCGACGAGAATGCTGCTCACGTCGGCGAGCAGCGCCTGGGCTTCCTCGCTGCGCTTGATCGCCGTCACTTCGACGGAGACGCCGTGCAGCTCCGCGTTGCCCGTCCAACTCTCGTCCCGACTCACGCCGGTGTGGAACCAACGGACCTCGCCGTCTCCAGCCAGCATCCGATGGTTCACGGCCAGGTCGTTGCCGTCCGCGAGCGCCTGGCGGAACAGGTCGAACACCGCGTCCCGATCTTCGGGGTGCAAATGCCGGCTCCAAAAGTCCGGATCCGAGAACTCTTCGATCGGCACGCGCAGAATGTCCGAAGCTTTCCGGCTCACGAACGTCAACCGACCCGCGGCGTCCGCCGACCACGCCACGACGTGCTCGATGCCCTCGACGAGCTTGCGGTAGCGTCGATCGCTCGCGAGCCGGAGCTCGGCCATGCGCAGCTCGTGGTCCCGCCGTTCCGCCTCGAGCAACAAGCGCGCTTGCCGCTCGATCTCCTCGCGCTGACGCTCGAGCGCGACGAGGACCGCGACCTTCTTGCGCACCATCTCGGCGTCGAGCGGCTTGACCAGGTAGTCGATCGCGCCCACGTCGTACGCGCGGTAGATCTCGCGTGCGTCCGTCGCGACCGCGGTCAGAAAGAGGATGGGGATGGTGCGGGTCCTCTCCAGTCGCTTGAGGTGCTGGGCGACCTCGAAGCCATCCATCCCGGGCATCACGACGTCGAGCAGGATCACGGCGAGGCGCTCACGCAGCGCGATACGGAGCGCCTCTTCGCCGGACGTCGCCGTGAGCAAGCGGTAGTCCGGACGGTTCAACATGGCCTTGGGCGCGACGAGGTTCTCGAGCCTGTCGTCGACGAGCAAGAGGTTCACCGGGGCGTTCTGTTCGCTGCTCATCGGCTCTTCTCCACGGCAGAGC
>QGUH01001270.1 GCA_003242355.1 Pseudomonadota bacterium | reverse complement strand
GGCCGTGCCCCCCGGTTACGGCCTGCGCAGCGAGAGCGCCGCGTTTGCACGCGCCGTTGCCGATGCGGGCGCGGTGTTCGTCGGGCCTGCGCCGGAGGTTCTCGAGCGGCTCGGCGACAAGGTCGCGGCGCGTGCCATCGCACGCTCGGTGGGCGTCGAACCGCCGCCGGGCACCGACGAGGCCGTGCCCGTGGGCGATGCGGCGACGCTCGCCGCGGCCGCGGAGCGGATTGGCTACCCGCTCTTGGTCAAGGCGGCGGCGGGCGGCGGTGGCATCGGAATGACGATCGTGCGGGATGCCTCGGAGCTCGCCCGCGCCGCGCAGACGGCGTCGGACCGCGCACGGCAAGCCTTCGCGGACGAGCGCGTCTATCTCGAGCGATGGATCGAACGGCCGCGGCACGTCGAGGTGCAGATCGTCGCGGACACTCGTGGAGCCTTCGTCGCGCTCGGCGAGCGTGAGTGTAGCGTGCAGCGGCGGCATCAGAAGATCATCGAAGAGACGCCGTGTCCCGCGGGTTTCTTCACGAGCGAAGCGGGCAACGCGCGGCGGGAGGCGCTCTGGAACGCGGCGCTCGCCATCGCGCGCGCTGCCGGATACTCCGGCGCTGGCACCGTGGAGTTCATCGTCGATGCGCGCGGCAACGCGTTCTTCTTGGAGGTGAATGCTCGGCTCCAGGTCGAGCATCCCGTCACCGAGATCGTTTCCGGGATCGATCTGGTCGAGATGCAGCTTCGGGTTGCTGCAGGTGAGGAACTGCCGTCCGAGATCCGAGCGCCAGTGCTCACCGGAGCGGCGATCGAGGCGCGCCTCTACGCCGAGGACCCCGCGCGTGGCTTCGTCCCGCAGCCGGGGCGCATCGATCGGCTCGTGCTCCCCGAGGGGATGCCGGGAGTTCGTGTCGATTCCGGTGTGGCCGTCGGCTACGAGGTGACGCCACACTACGACCCCTTGCTCGCGAAAATCGTGGCGCACGGGACGACGCGGGAAGAGGCGCGGTCGCGCCTGCTCTCTGCCCTCACCGCGACCGAGATCGAGCTCGTGGGACCCAAGGGCCCACGGCGCACGAATCGGGATCTCTTGTGCGCGATCCTGGAACACCCCGAGTTCGTCGCGGGCGAGTACGATACCGGGCTACTCTCGCGTCTCGACACGTTGCCGTGACCACCGAAAGCGATCGCGAGCTCATCGAGCGAGCCCGCGCCTGGGCAGCGGGCGATCCGGATCCGGAGACACGCGCGGAGCTGCTCGGCCTCATCGAACGGGGCGCTCTGGCGGAGCTCCGCGAGCGCATGGCGCCCGAGCTCGACTTCGGCACGGCAGGTCTTCGCGGCCCCGTCGGAGCCGGACCCGCGCGGATGAACCGCGCCGTGGTCGTGCGGGCGGCGCGCGCGCTCGCCGAGCACTGGCTCGCCGAGAGCGGCAGCGGCGCGTGGGTCGTCGTGGGCTGCGACGCGCGCGTCTCGAGCGCGTCCCTCGAGCAAGCCGCCGTGGGTGCCGTGCTCGGTGCCGGTCTCCGTGTCTACTGGTTCGAGCGCGCGGTGCCCACGCCGCTCGTGGCGTTCGCGGCGCGCGTGCTCGGAGCGGCGGGGGCGGTCGGGATTACGGGGGGCCACAACCCCCGCGCAGACAAACGGGCCAAGGCCCATGGGGCGGGCGCCATGCAGCTCGTGGCGCCGGGAGACGCCGCAGAGGGG
>QGUH01000261.1 GCA_003242355.1 Pseudomonadota bacterium | reverse complement strand
GAGACGCGACCGAGGTCAAAGGCGGGAGTTTGGCGGGTTCGCTCAGCGCCTCGACGACGCGAGCGGCGTTGCCTCCACGGACGCGCACCGCGAACTCGTTGAAGAACGGCGCCTCGTCGAAACCGGGCGCGTAACCCCGAAGAGCGAGGATGGCCGAGCGCAGATAGTGCGCCTTGGCGAGGCACTGCTCCGCTACCGCGACGAAGCCGGATTTTCCGAGCAAGCTCATGCGGATCGTCAGCGCCAGAGCGACGAGCCCCTGGTTCGTGCAGATGTTGCTCGTCGCGCGCTCACGCCGAATGTGTTGCTCGCGCGTGGAAAGGGTGAGCACGTATCCGCGCCGCCCGTTCGCATCGACCGTCTCGCTGCACAGGCGACCGGGGAGCTGTTGGAGGAAGCGCCGTTCGTCGCGACACGCGAACAGGCCGACGCCAGGGCCGCCGAGCGTCGGCGGGCAGGCGATGGGCTGACCTTCGCCGACGGCGATGTCGGCGCCCAACGCGCCGGGCGCCGCGGCGAGCGCGAGCGCGTAGGGCTCGCTATTTACGGCGACGAGCAACGCCTCACGCCCGTGGGCGAGCTCTGCGAGCCGTGCGACGTCGTTCAGCGGGCCGTAGAAGCTCGGATACCCGACGACGAGAGCGGCGGTCTGCTCGTCGACCGCGTCGGCGAGCGCCGCGCCGTGCGCACGGCCGTCGCTGCCTACCGGCACTTCGACGTAGGCGTCGCCGTCGCGCCCGCCGAGGTACGTGCGGATCGTCGCCCGGTATTCGGGATGCACGCACGCGCTGACGACCACGCGATCGCGCCGCGTGAGGCGGCAGGCCATCAGCGCGGCTTCGGCCGCCGCGCTCGCGCCGTCGTACAGGCTCGCGTTCGCGAGGGGCAGCCCGTACAGCTCGGAGACGATCGTCTGAAATTCCCAGATCGCTTGCAGGGTGCCCTGCGAGACCTCGGGCTGGTAGGGCGTGTACGCGGTGTAGAACTCGCTCCGAAGCAGCAGCTGATCCACTGCCGGCGGGATGTGGTGGGAATACATCCCGGCGCCCAGAAAGCTCGTGAATCGAGCGCCCTCGTTCTTGTCGGCGAGGTCCCGCAGATGGCGCATGAGCGCCGCTTCGTCGAGCGCCGGAGCCACGCGCAGATCACCCCGGAAGCGCACGGATTCCGGAATGGTGTCGAACAGCTCGTCGAGCGAGCGTCGCCCGACGACGCGCAGCATCTCCGCGATTTCGGCGTCCGTATGCGGCAGGTAGCGCATCACTGACCGGAGCTTTCCACGTGCTTCTGGTACGCGTCTGCGTCCAAGAGCGCGGAAAGCCGTTCTGGGTCGCTCGGCTTGATCGCGATCATCCAACCCTTGCCCCAGCAGTCTTCGTTCACCAACTCGGGGCGGTTCTCGAGCTCGGTGTTCACCCGCGTCACGGTGCCGCTCACCGGCGCGAACAGGTCGCTCAAGGTCTTGACGCTCTCGATCGTGCCGAACGCCTGGTGCTCTTCGATGGTCTGACCCGGCTTCACGTCGATGTTGACGAGCGTGACGTCGCCGAGCTGATCGACCGCGAAGGCGCTGATTCCGACGACGACCTCGTCGCCTTCGGTGAGCGCCCATTCGTGCTCTTTGGTGTACTTGCGGTCGGTCTTCGTTTCGTACTTGCTGGCCATCTCGGATCCTTTCAGCTGCGTCGGCGGTAAAACGGGGTCGCCACGACGCGGGCGGGGACGTGCTTGCCCCGGCAATCCACCAGGATTTCGGTGCCGATCGCCGCGAGCGCGGGAGGAAGGTAGCCCAGCCCGATGTTGGTGCCGAGGGTCGGCGACGGGCTGCCGGACGTGCACACGCCGACGACGGCGCCTCGGGTATCGAGCAGCGGATAGCCGTGCCGCGCGATTCCCCGGCCCGTCATTTCGAAACCCACGAGTTTGCGGGTGACGCCCGCGATCTTCACGGCGGAGAGCGCTGCTCGGCCCAGGAAATCGCCCTTGTCGAGCTTCACCACCCAGCCGAGCCCGGCCTCGAACGGATTCGTCGTCTCGTCGAGCTCGTTGCCGTAGAGAGGCAGGCGGGCCTCGAGGCGCAGCGTGTCGCGCGCGCCGAGCCCGGCGGGCACGAGCCCGAGCGGTTCCCCCGCCGTGAGCAGCTTGCGGAACAGCGTGGCGGCCGATCCCGGCGCGACGAACAGCTCGAGGCCATCCTCGCCCGTGTAGCCCGTGCGCGAGGCGATGACGTCGATGTCGCCGACGTTCGTGTCGCGAAAGTGGAACGACGGCAGGCTCGTGCGGATGGCAGGGTCGCCGCCCGCCGATTCGAACACGTCGAACGCACGCGGCCCCTGGAGGGCGAGCAAGGCATACTCGTTGCTCGCGTCGCGAACGTGCGCGGTCTCGGTCGCGCGCGAGAGGAAGTGCTCCGCGATCTTCGCTCGGTTCGAGGCGTTGCACACGACCAGCACCGAGGTCGCGCTGCGGCGGTAAACGATGAGGTCGTCGAGGATCGTGCCGCGCTCGTTGCACGCGACGGTGTACAGGGCTCGGCCATCCGCGAGTCGGCCGAGATCGTTCGTGATCAGCCGATCGACGAGGCTTACCGCGTCGGGGCCCGTCACCTCGATCTCCCCCATGTGCGAGACGTCGAAGAGCCCGGCCCGAGTGCGCACGGCCTGGTGCTCGGCCGCGATGCCGGTGTACTGGATGGGCATCTCGTAACCGGCGAACGGCACCAGCTTGGCGCCGAGCCGTCGGTGCTCTTCGTGGAGGGGTGTGGTCTCGAGCGGAGGGCTCACGGAGCGGGTGCTACCCCGACCCGGGGAACGGGACAATCCCCGCGAGCGCAGCGCGTCATTTTACTCGAGGGCCTTGGGGTCGAGCGGCATGCCGTCGGGCGAGAATCCCGCGCGGCGCCAGCGTTCGGCGTCGCTCAGGCCCCCGACGACCGGCGGCGGGGTGATGTCCTCGATGGCGAGCTTCACGCGCGCGCCTTCGGGTGCGACGACGAAGCGGTAGACGCGGTCCGGCGCGCCCTTTTTGATCCGCGCTTTCGGGAAGATCGTGCGGGATCCCGCGACCTCCAGATGACTCACGTCCACGTGGGCGCGAACGTAACGGGAGACCGCGTCGGGGCTCGCTTGGCCGATGAGCAGCGCGGCGTCGCGCGTGCGCGAGACGACCTCGAGCTCGCGGGGAACGGGAAAGCCGAAGACGTCCACCGTTCCCGGCGCGAGCTCTCCCGGCGCGAGCCGATCCACGGGCACGGCCGGGGGGGAGGCGGCCGAGGCGCTCGGCGCCGCCTGCGGAGCTCCCTCCGTGCGGCAGGCGAGGGCGAGTGGCGCGATGGCCACGACGAGAAGGGCGAATCGAGGGCTCACGAGGCTCCGCGGGATCATTCGACGAGGGCGGCCCATCCTTCGACGCGAGCGGCGTTCGCGGGAGGTCGGAGCTCGAGCGTCCGGACGTTGCTCGAGCCTCCTTCGACCTTGCTCCCGCCGGAACCCGTGTGCATGACGAGCTCGAACTTTCCGGGGGTCACGCTCGTGATCTGCCGGTGAATGCCGTAGCCCAAGAAGTCGCGCGGCGATTCCTGAGTGCGGGCGCTGCACGTCGGCTGCTGCGCGACGGTCACACCGAACACGATCGAGTTCGAGTCGCCGGTGATGTCGGCGGAGGTACGGGACTGAACCAGGGTATTGTCGGGCCCGGGCAGCCGCGCTTCGCCGCCTTGGTTCAGCGGGCGTGTGCTGGTCATGCCCGGCACGGGGAGAGTGTAGTGCATGCCGAAGACGCGACCCGAGCCGTTGCTACACACGGACGCGCCCGAGCTCGGCGGCGTGTAGCTCGCGAAGTAGAGCGCGGAGTTGAACAGCACCATGGGCCCGACGACGCGCTCGCCGCCGGTGAGTGGCAGGAACCAGTTGACCTGGGTCGTCACCTGCGTTCGATCCGCGTTCGCCTTCTCGGTGAGCGACCAGACGAAGTTCTTCATGCCGGGGGAGGCGCCGAGCGTGTCCTGATCGCCGGTGGCGACGTTCAGGGTCACGTCCCCGGTCGCGGTCACGCTCACCACGGGCGGCAGGAGAATCGGCTGGCCGTCGTCCGCGTCGTTCGGGAAGTTCGGATCGCCGGCGTACGTGGCCGGATACGCGTCGAAGAACAGATCCATGCTCCAGTCGTCCGGATCCTCGGAGCCGAGATTGATGCGGAAGATGCGCCCGTCCTGGTCGCCCACGTACACGCGGTCGGCCACCGCGCCCGTTTCGGCGGGGAACGCGACGGGCTGGCCCGTGATGGGGGAGTCGAGGGGCGCTTCGATTACGCGTTGCCGCAGCGCCGCCTCGGCGTTGCTGTCGGGCAGCTCGATTTCGTCCGCGCTGCGCCGGAACGTGCGGACGATCTCGCCCGAATCCAGGCGCACGATCGTGACCGAATGCGCGCCCGCGTCGGCGGGGTTGTAGCAGCGCACGCGTCCGCGCGGCGGAAAGCGGCTGTCGATCCCGGTGAACGTGCGCGCCGGGTTCGGGCACTGGGTGCCCACGCCGTCGACTTCGCCGCGACCGCCGGGCAGCACCGCGACGGCGATCTCGCGGGCGCCGCTGCCGTCGCCCGGATCGAAGTAGAGCGTGGTGATGAGTGGCGTCGCGCCGCCGCGGCCGAAGAGCGGCACCGTGCCGGACTCGTCCGTCGTGAGCTGCCACAGAAATCGCGGCCCGTGCGGCGTGGAGCTCGGATAGTCCTCCTGCGGGTCCGGATCGGTGACGTCGAGGGCGAAGTAGCCGCCGCGGGCCGGTCCGAAGCCTTGGACCAGGATCGTGCGGTACGTGCCTTCGGCGGTGGCTGCCTGGCTCCGGGTGCGCTCGAGCTGGATCCTGGCGCTCGGCCCCTCGCCGCTGATGGTGGCCACCACGTCGCGCACCACCGGCACGCCGTCGAGCAACACCTGGTGCGTGAAAGGATATTGCGAGCGGATATCGGGCAGAATCGCCGGAGGAACGAAGGCCCAGAGCTCGTTGTTCGCCTTCGTCATCACCTGCGCCGCGCTGTCCGATCCCTCGAGATCTTCGGGGGTTCCGGCGACCTTGAACGCGTGCAAAAACCCGTCGTTCGTAGACGTGTAGAGGACGACCGGGCGCCGGCCCTTGCTCCTTCTGAAGGTTTCGTACGTCTCGTCGCGCACGAACTCCGAGGGCGGACCCACCACGCGCGGCGTCGAATGCAGGATGTCGCCGAGGAGGTAGCACTCGCTCGTGTTCAGCGCCTTGCAGCGCGTGAAGCTCGTGCCGTTGTCGAGGCCGACGAGCCAGCGCAGGTACCGATCGCGGCAGCCGGTGTCGTTCACGTCGGTGCACACGCCGGTAAGCTCCATGGCCTCGGGTTGGGTATTCGCGACGAAGGCCGCGGCCTCGCCCGCATACTGCTCGCCACGGTACTCGCCCACGCCGTCGGAGCCGCCGGCTTCGGGGAGGTATGGGCGGATCGAGCGTCGCGAGTGCACGGGCTCACCCCCCACGCCGCCTTCGACGCTGACGAACCATCGGGGGCGGCCGAGGCCGGAATTGACGTTTGCGGCGAAGTCGTCGCCCTTGTTGCGATCGATGGGCTGCGCTTTGGCGAAGTAACGCGTCGAGCCATCCGCCGCGGTCTCGGACTCGCAGGTGTACCGCTGCCGCTCGAGCACGCCGACCCAGGGTTGGAACGAGACCGGGCGAACCGACGAGTAGAAGCGGAAACCGGAGGCGCCGCCTGCCGCGCCCGAAACCACGGGTTGCGTTCGACTCGTGACGGGCGTGATTTCGGTCAGGATTTGGCTGAGCGCAGACGAGAGCTCTTCGGCGTTGGCGGCGAAGAAGGCGCGTCGGCGCGTCGCCGTGCCGCCGGCGATGGCGATGCGGTTGAGGGCACAGCACGCCTGGAGCGCGGTATTGCCGAAGTGCGCCGGGTCGTTGCAGAGGCCGGAGCCGTCCGTGAAGTCGCTGTCGGCGAGGTCGTTGCACGTGCGTTGCGTGCCGGCTACCTCGAACT
>QGUH01001269.1 GCA_003242355.1 Pseudomonadota bacterium | reverse complement strand
CGAATTTTGGATATACCCCGCCCCCCGCCACTCGCCCCAAACGGCGCCGCACCCGCCCCGGAGGAGAGCGTGAGCGAGTTCGAGGAGTTTCGGGACGGCGAGATCGTCGTGGGAACGCGCTACCGCGTGGTGCGCCTGCTCGGTATCGGGGGCATGGGCTCCGTGTACGAAGTCGAGCACGTCGAGCTCGGCAAGCGCTTCGTGCTCAAAGCCCTGCTGCGCGCCCTCGCGCGCCGTCACGACCTGGTGCTGCGCCTGCGCAACGAGTGGCGGGCGCTCGGTCGTCTCGAGCATCCCAACATCGTCACGGTGACGGACGCGGGCACCACCAAGAGCGGCGTGCCCTTTTACGTGATGGAGCGCCTCGAGGGCGAAACGCTCGAGCAGCGCATGCGGCGCGTGCGGCGCTTCTCGGTTGCGGAGGCGCTCGTCGTCGCGCACGGCGTGCTCGAAGGGCTCGCCGCCGCGCACGCCATCGGCATCGTCCATCGCGACATCAAACCGCCCAACGTGTTCCTCGTCGGCGGCGAGCACCCGAAGGTTCTGGACTTCGGCGTCGCGAAAATCAGCGACGATCCGGGCGTCGTTACGGCGCGTGGCGTCGCGGTCGGCACGCCGCGGTACATGTCGCCCGAGCAGGTTCGCGGTGACACCATCGATGGGCGCGCGGACATCTACGCGACGGGGTTGCTCCTGTTCGAAATGCTCACGGGAGTGAATCCCTTCGAGGATGCACAGGAGCCGAGTCAGCTCTTGCTCGCGCAGCTCTCGCGCCCTGCGCCGCGCGTCTCTTCGCTCGCGATGGGGATCCCGAACGAGCTCGACGAACTCGTCGCCAGCATGCTCGAGAAGGATCCCGACCGTCGTCCGCACACCACGCTCGACGCAGCGCGCGCCATCGGGGAGCTTCGCGCACGCTGGCCGGAGATCGAGGCGGCGCGGCGTGCGGCGGTCGCTTCGGGTGCTCGCGAAATGATCGCGGTCGTGCCGGTCTCGACGAAACGCCGCAACAACGAGGAATCGACGCAACCCGACGGCGTCGCGGGCCGCACGCGTCCCTCGGACACCGCGGCGCGTTCCACGGAGCTTGCGCCGTCGGTGCCGGCGTCGCCCGGCGCGGCTCCCTCGCTCGGGGTGATCGATTCGGGTTGGGAGGAAGTGGCCGCCTCTCCAGAGGTCGGCTCCGCTTCGTCGGCGCTGGCCCCAGCAGCGGCTTCGTCGCCGCGACCTCTCGGCGCCACGGTGACGGCCCCGCCGGCATTCGAGCCCAGCATGCCGAGCGTGCGTCTGCTGAACAGCCCGGTTCCGGTTCGCACGCTGACGCCGCCCCCGTCCGCCGACGGCACGCCGCCGCCCCGCCCGACGGGACCGTCATCGACGGAAGTGCTCGAGGCTACGCCGCCGCCGCCAACGCGCACGCGCGTGCAGGTTCCGCCTCTCGACGGTCAACCCGCGCCCGGCGTTGCAGCGGACGGGAATCACGCGGCCGGCATTCCGGCAGAGAGGCAACGCTCACCCAGCATTCCGCCCATCGCTGCCCCGAGTGATTTCGAGATTCCCGTGAGCGGAAGCAGTCGTTGGGTCATCGGGGCGGTGATCGGCCAGGAAGTTTTAAACACTTTGGCCTGCGGCGGACAAGGGAGGGTGCATTTTCGCGGTGTACCGGTCCTTAAAAAAAAAAAAAAAGACAATATGTAGA
>QGUH01001268.1 GCA_003242355.1 Pseudomonadota bacterium | reverse complement strand
CTCCTCCTCGCCCCGGCCCCCGCACGCGCCGTCCTCGCAGCGCGCCGGCGCCGGCGAGCAGCGTGCGCAACGGCCGCAGTGCTCCGTGCTCCGGGACGTGTCCACGCACATGCCCCCGCAGAGCTCGCCGTCGACGCATGCCGGCTCGCCGCCGCCGCTGCCTCCCGTAGGCTGGGTCCCCCCCTGGCCTGCGTGCCCCCCCGACGAAGTCCCTGCCGTACCTCCGGTTTCAGAGCCCGTACGCCCACCACTCGCCACACCCGGCGGACCGCTTGCTCGAAACAGCTCCGACTCGTCGGGGCCACAGCTCGCCGTCATCAGCGGAATACCGATCCCGAGGCAGGCGAGCGCTGTTCTGACGAGTGCGTGCCCTGCGCGCATGAGCCCTCCGAGGCGGATTCGGGAGGGGTCCATTGACGCGTTTCGCCGAGCTCTCGTCAACCATGACGCGCGCCGAAACGTTGGGCCTCGTGGTCAACCCGCGAGCAGCGCCGCTCCGAGCACCCCGGCGGAATCCCCGAGCTCGTGTCGCACAATGGGCGTCAGGAGCTCGTCGTTGAACACGAACCGACGCACCCGTTCGACCCCCTCCGTGTACAAGAAGTCGAGGTTGGAGACCCCGCCGCCCAGGACGATCGCGCTCGGGTCGAGGATGTCGATCAGATTGGCGAGCCCGCGCCCCAGGGCTTCCAGCAATTCCTCGATGGCGGCGGCAGCATCGGGGTCGCTGGCTCGACGCGCCGCGATTTCGGGCAGGCGCGCACGCCGGCCCGTTCTTCGATAGTAGTCGCGCTCTACCGCCGGGCCGCTCGCGTACAGCTCCAAACAGCCGGTTTTTCCGCAGTAGCAGCGCCCCCGCTCGCTGAGCCCGAGACCGACCTCCCGCCCGTCCGTCGCCTCCGCCGCGTGATTCTCCGAACGCCACGGCCCAACGGCGTGGTGCCCCCATTCGCCGCCCAGCCCTTGAAGGCCGGGCCACACACGACCGTTCACGACGATTCCCCCGCCCACCCCAGTTCCGAGGATCACGCCGAAAACGATTCCGTCTCGGTAGGCACGCCCCGCGCCGAGGCGGGCTTCCGCCAGCGCAAAACAGTTCGCGTCGTTCTCGAACTCGATGCGCCGGCCGAGCGCCTTGCCGAGGTCTTGTCGGAAGGGTTTGCCGTTGAGGCAGACGGTATTGGAGTTCTTGACCAACCCCTCCCGCCGCGTGACGGAGCCAGGCATGCCGAGGCCCGTCGGCAATCGTTCCGGTCTTCGACCGACATCCGCCGCCACGCTGCGAATCAACGCGAGCGTCGCATCGAGCACGGCTTCGTAACCGCCCTCGGCCCCAGTCGGGACGCGCCGCCGCAAAAGCACCTCGGCGCGCTCTTCCGTACCCTCGCCAATACGGCGCAAGACGGCGGCTTCGATCTTCGTGCCGCCGAGATCCACCCCCAGCGAGACGACTTCAGCCATCCAAGCTCCGGAAACGAGATGGTCGGGGCGGGCGGATTCGAACCGCCGACCCCCAGACCCCCAGTCTGGTGCGCTAACCAGGCTGCGCTACGCCCCGAGACCATCGGCCGGGCGCCCCGCTTCCGGAAGCGCGCGGCTGCCAGAGGCCCGCGCACCCCAATCCGCCCATCGAAGAATGCAAAGGCTATTTTTCGCCCCCCGGACGCAACCCCACCCCCCGCCCCCCCCCCCCGCCAAGG
>QGUH01000260.1 GCA_003242355.1 Pseudomonadota bacterium | reverse complement strand
ACGTTGCCCGATATCCCTCCCTCGCGTCCGGGGACACGTAGGTCAGGCGCAGCGCCGGCCCGTCGGGCCCCTCGGGCAGCGGCTCGGCCGACCACACGACCTTGTCCCAGCCCCGCACGCCACCGTGGAGATGGTGCGGCCCGTCGTTGGCGGCGACTTTGTATTCCTTGCCGTCCAACTTGAATTTTGCACCACGAATTCGGTTGGCCACGCGACCGACGGTCGCCCCGAGAAAGACGTTGTGCTTGAGGTAGCCGTCGACGGTGTCGAAGCCGAGCACCACGTCGGCGAGCTTGCCGTCGCGATCGGGGACGTGGAGCTCGGTGACGATTGCCCCGTACGTCGTCACCTTCAAGACCGCCCCGTTTCGATTGATGAGCGTGTAAAGGTCGACGGCTTTGCCGTCGACGGTGCCGAAATCGGAGCGCGTGATGGGCGACGGAATCGAGGTCATGGCAGGTTCGGGCTCACTCGGGGTCTGAGGCGCAACGACCGGCTCCGTCGCTGCCGGCTCCGCGACGACGTTGGCGTCGGGCATGGCGGGCGGCGGCTCCGTCGTTTTGCCGGAGCACGCCCACGCGGCCAGGAGGGAGAGCACGATGGCCAGCTTCGAAGCACCGAAAGCGCCGAGCCTGGGGAATGCGGGGGCGTTCATCGACGCCCCTTTTATCACCGAACGCCGCGAGGCGTGTCGGTGACCAGGTGCCGGAGCTCCGAAAGCTCGCGCTCGAAGCCTCCCGAGAGGATCGGGAAGCGGCACCACGTCTTCGGGTCGAGGCTCTCGTCGTCCACGTGGAACGAGGGGGCGTAGCGCTCGCGCTTCCACTGGTTGCGCGAAAACAGGCGAAAGAAACGGTCGATCCACCCGACGAGCGCCGCGTCCGGATGCTCGGGGAACTCGGCCCGCAGGACGTCGAAGATCTCCCGCGGCGCGCGCTTGTCGCGGATTGCCGCCCGCTCGATGGCATCGAGCACGGGGTACGGCATCAGGTCGGCTTCGTCGGTCTGCCCGGCGTCGAGCGGGCGCAGCTCGGCCGTCGGCGTTTGCGCATTCACCGCGGCGAGCGCGGGAATCGGCCCGAGCCCGTCGGGGCCGGTTCGCTCGAGCCACACCAAGAAGCGGCGGAGAAACGCCTTGTCGACGCCGGCGATGGGACTCAAGCTCCCCGCCGTGTCGCCGTCCATGGTCGCGTACCCCACCGCGGCCTCGGAGCGGTTGCTCGTCGAGAGCAGGAGCGCCCCGGAAACGTTCGCGAGCAGCCAGACGCTCGGCGCCCGCACGCGCGCTTGCACGTTCTGCAGAGCGATGTCGTCGCGCTCCCAAACGAGCTTGCGGCCGAGGGCGCCTTCGGCGAGCCCGACGTAGCGTTCGACGAGCTCGTCGACGTCGAGCTCGAGGTGACGCGCCGAGATGGCCTCGGCCACGGCGCGCGCTGCGGCGCGCGTGACGGGACTGTTGTTGCGGGTCGACTGGTAGACGGTCGTGAGCAACCGTTCGGTGATGCTCCGTGCGTCGTTCGCGTCGCCGAGCGCGGGAATGTGAGCGAGGCGCTCGCGGACTCCGTCGACGCCGAGCTCCGCAAGCGCGAAGCGCACCATGAGGCCGACGAAGCAGGCAACCGCCGCGGAATCCGCGCCTCCGCTCAGAGACACCACGAAGCCCTGCGCGCGGCTCTTCCGGAGGTAATCGAACAGCGCGAGCGGGATCGCGCGCGCGAGCTCCTCTTCGCGCAGGCTCGGGCTCGCCTCCCACGCCGGCACGTCGATGGTGCACGGTTCCAATCGTGCCGCCGGAAACTCGAAGTCGGCGCTCACGCGCTCCCCGGGCTCGAGCTCGACCTCCGGCGAAAAGCTGGAAAGCCAGCCGTGGCGGGTGCGCGTGAGCTCGACGTCGACCACCGCGGTGACGAGCTCGTGGCGCGCGTAGCTGAAGCGCCGCGCTTCCGCGATCACGGCGCCCGCCGTCGCGATCAACGCGTCACCGTCGTAAATCACGCGACCTGCCTCGTTGCCGACCAGGTTCGCGTAGATGTACGTGACCCCGAAGGCCCGCGAGCCCTCGAGCACGAGCCGTCGGCGCACGTCCCGCTTGCCGAACGCGAAGTGACTCGCGCTCGGATTGAGGATCACGTCGACGCCGCGCACGGCGAGCTCCGCGCCAGGCCGCGCCGCGACCCAGGCATCCTCGCAGATCTCGAAGCCGATGCGGACGCCGCCCACCTCGAAGTGCAGATCGCCGAGGGGGACCTCGCGGCCCCCGATGCGAACCTTCGTGCGCTTGCCCGCGCGCCACGGCTTGAACCAACGCGGCTCGTAATGCAGGCCGTCCCCCGGCAGCGCCTGTTTGGCGACGAGCCCGAGCAGCCGTCCATCGGCGAGCAGCGCCGAGGTGTTGAAGAGCGCCTTGTGGTGCCGGATTGGCAAGCCGACGTTGACGACGATGCCCGCCGTCTCGGGGAGAATTTCCTCCAAAACTTCGAGCGCCCGCCGTTCGGTGTTGGGCGACAGGAACGCGTCCTCGCAGCCGTAGCCGGTGATACAGAGCTCCGGCAGGCACAAGATCCCGACGCCACGCTCGCGCGCCGCGCGGATCGCCTCGACGATGTTCCGCGCGTTGGAGGGCCAATCCAACGGGGTCTGATTGAGGGTCGCCGCCGCGACCTTGACGAGCTTCATGGGGCGAACGGCTCCCCTGCGGGCACCGTTCGCCCTCGGGAAGCGCTCCGCCCTCGAGTTTGGCCGCTCACGGGGCGCGGCACAAGCTAGCGCGCGTACCCCAGGTTCGGGCTGAGCCAGCGCTCGACGTCGGCGACGGGCATGCTCTTGCGGCGCGCGTAGTCTTCCACCTGATCTTTGCCAATCCGGCCCACGTTGAAGTAGCCGGCGGCCGGGTGCGCGAGATAAAGGCCACTGACGCTCGCGGGCGGCAGCATGGCCAGGCTCTCCGTCAGCGTGATGCCCACCGCGGGCGCGTCGAGCACCGCGAACAGCTTGTGCTTCTCCGTGTGATCCGGGCACGCGGGGTAGCCGAACGCGGGCCGAATGCCGCGGTACTTCTCGGCGATCAGCTCCTCGATCGTGAGCCGCTCGTCCGCGGCGTACCCCCACTCGCGCCGGACGCGCTCGTGCAACAGCTCGGCGAACGCTTCGGCGAGGCGGTCCGCGAGCGCCTTGACCATGATCGCCCGATAGTCGTCGTGCTCACGCTCGAAGCGCTGGACGAGCTCGTCGGCGCCGATTCCCGCCGTGACCGCGAAGGCGCCGACGGAGTCGACGATCCCGCTGTCCCGCGGCGCGACGAAGTCGGCGAGCGAACGACACGGCTCGCCATCGCGCGCCGATTGCTGCCGGAGGCACGAGAACCGAACGAGCTCTTCCGAGCACGTGGCATCGCGATAGAGCACGATGTCGTCGCCGTCCGACTGCGCGGGCCAGAAGCCGTACACCGCGTTGGCCGTGAGCGAGCGATCCTCGACGATGCGGGCGAGCAGCTCCTTGCCGTGAGCGAAGAGCTCGCGCGCCGCCGCGCCGTATTCGGGGCTCTCCAGGATCTTCGGGTATTTTCCGCGCAGCTCCCAGGCGGTGAAGAAGAAGGTCCAGTCGATGTACGGCGTGATTTCCGCGAGCGGGAAGCTTCTGAGCTCACGGCGCCCGATGAACGGTGGCCGCGGCGTTTGCTCGACCGAATATTCGAGCTTGGGGCGCCGCGCTCGCGCCTCCTCCAGCGAAAGCAGCGGTTTTTCCGTCTTGTAGGCGAACAGCTCGCGCAGCTTCTGCTGCTCGGCAGCGTTCGCTTCCGCGAACTGGGCCCGCTTCTTCTCGTCGAGCAACGACGCGACGACCCCCACGGCGCGCGAAGCGTCGAGCACGTGAGCCGTGATCCCGGAGTACTCCGGGGCGATCTTCACGGCCGTGTGCTGCCGGCTCGTGGTCGCGCCGCCGATGAGGAGCGGCACCTCGAGGCTGCGGCGCTCCATCTCGCGCGCGACGTGCACCATCTCGTCGAGACTCGGCGTGATGAGGCCAGAAAGCCCGATGGCGTCGGCTCCCGTGCTCACGGCCGTATCGAGGATCTTCTCGCAAGGCACCATCACCCCGAGATCGATCACCTCGTAGTTGTTGCAGCCGAGCACGACGCCCACGATGTTCTTGCCGATGTCGTGGACGTCGCCCTTCACCGTGGCGAGCACGATTTTGCCCGCAGGCGCCGCCCCGTTGCCCTTCGCCTTCTCGGCCTGCATGAACGGCTCGAGATAGGCGACGCCCTTCTTCATCACGCGCGCGCTCTTGACGACCTGGGGCAGGAACATCTTGCCCGCGCCGAAGAGGTCTCCCACGACGGACATGCCGGCCATCATCGGCCCTTCGATCACCGCGAGCGGGCTGCCGAGCTTCTTTCGCGCTTCCTCGGCGTCCGCTTCGATGAAATCGACGATGCCGTGGACCAGCGCATGCTCGATGCGCTTCTCGACCGTCGCCTCGCGCCAGCCGAGGTCCTGCTTTTTCTGCTTCCCGCTGCCCTTGACCTTCTCGGCGTACTCGACCATGCGCTCGGTCGCGTCCGGCCGGCGATCGAACAGCACGTCTTCGACGTGCTCGAGCAGCTCCTTCGGGATGTCCTCGTAGACCACGAGCTGGCCGGCGTTGACGATGCCCATGTCCATGCCCGCGCGGATCGCGTGATACAGGAACGCGGAGTGGAAGGCTTCGCGTACCACGTCGTTGCCGCGGAACGAGAAGGAGAGGTTGCTGACGCCGCCGCTCACGCGGGCGCCGGGGCACTCGCGTTTGATCTGCCGCGTGGCCTCGATGAACGCCATCGCGAAACGGTTGTGTCCTTCGATCCCGGTCGCGACGGCGAAGATGTTCGGGTCGAAGATGATGTCGTGCGGGTCGAAGCCGACCTTCTGGGTCAAAAGGTCGTAGGCACGCTTGCAGATGGCGACCTTGCGCTCGGTGGTCTCCGCCTGCCCTTCCTCGTCGAAGGCCATCACGACCACGGCGGCGCCGTACCGGAGGATCTTGTGGGCCTTGTCGAGGAAGTCGGCCTCGCCTTCCTTCAGGCTGATCGAGTTGACGATCGCCTTGCCCTGGATGCACTTCAGACCCGCTTCGATCACGGACCAGCGCGAGCTGTCCACCATGATCGGGACGCGCGCGATTTCCGGCTCCGACGCGACGAGCTTCAGGAACGTCTCCATCGCTCGCTCCGAGTCGAGCATGGCCTCGTCCATGTTCACGTCGATGATGTTGGCGCCGTTGCGCACCTGCTCGACCGCGATTTCGAGCGCCTTCGCGTAGTCACCCGCCTTGATCAGGTTCGCGAACTTCTTGCTGCCGGTGACGTTCGTGCGCTCCCCGATCATGATGAAGTTCGAATCGGAGCGCAGCGTGAGCGGCTCGAGCCCTGCGTAGGAGGTTTCCGAGGGCACCTCCGGGATCGCGCGCGGCGGGACGTCGCGCACGCGCTCGGCGATGGCGCGGATGTGATCGGGAGTCGTGCCGCAGCAGCCGCCCACGATGTTGGCCAGGCCGCTCTTGACGAACTCAGAGACGAGCTCGCCGGTGCGCTCCGGCAGCTCGTCGTACTGTCCGAAGGCGTTCGGGAGCCCCGCGTTCGGATAGGCGCTCGTCAGAATCGGCGCGATGCGACTGAGCTCGGCGATGTAGGGGCGCATCGACTCGGCGCCGAGCGAGCAGTTGATCCCGACGCTGAGCGGGCGCGCGTGGCGCACGCTCGTCCAGAACGCCTCCAGCGTTTGCCCCGACAGCGTGCGTCCGCTCGCGTCGACGATCGTCACGCTGATCATGACCGGCAGACGCTTGCCCTTCTCGGCGAAGACGTCTTCGAGCGCGACCAGGCACGCCTTGAGGTTGAGCGTGTCGAAGACCGTCTCGGCGAGCAGCAGATCCGCACCGCCGTCGATGAGGCCGCGGATCTGCTCCGCATACGTCTCGCGCACCTCGTCGAAGGTCACCGCGCGGAACCCCGGGGCGTTCACCTCGGGCGCAGGGCGGGGG
>QGUH01001267.1 GCA_003242355.1 Pseudomonadota bacterium | reverse complement strand
CAACTTCGGGGACGCTTGCTATTTGCGTGCCCTCCCTTACGTCCGCACCCCTTGGCCCACGGCTTCACGTGTGCCGTCACCTTTGCGCGCCGCGCGTGCAGCGCCGCGCGCACGGCTTCCACGACTTGATCCAGGGCGGACTCGGCGTCGGACATCGACGCGCGAGTTTAGACCCACTTGGCGGAGGAGGAGGGATTCGAACCCACGGTACCCTTGCGGATACGCCGGTTTTCAAAACCGGTGCCTTAAACCACTCGGCCACTCCTCCGGGGAGCACGTTCTCTTACCACGAGGCACAGGCGGCAGCAGCCGGCCCGCGGCGAGCCTCCCGAAAGCCCTGGGCCGACGCTACTCGAGCGCGAAGGTCACGCGAACGTTCTGGCGAACCCGGACTTGGCCGGGCTCGATGGGAGCGTCTACCGCCATGGCCCGCATCGCGATGCCGCTTTCTCGAGCGTACCCGTAGCTCACGGGCGCGCCGCCGCCTTCTGCGATGCTGAGCACGCGTCCGAGCCGGACGCCGCCCTGCTGAGCGAGGACGGCAGCGCGCTGCTTGGCATCGACGATGGCCTTCGCTCCCGCCTCCGCGACGAGCGGCTCCGGGTTCTCGCGCTCGAACTGAATTCCCCAGGCATGGTTCACGCCGGCCTGAACGACTTCCCCCAAGACCTTGCCGACCCGCGGCAGATCGCGGAGCACGACCGACACGGAATTGGTCGCGACATAGTAGAGGACGCGTTGCTCGCGCCCGGGAGCATCCGGAGGCGCCTGAGGGGGAGCGGGGGGAGGAACCGGAGCCGGGCCCTTCGCCGGCGCGATCTCTCGCGACGAGACGCCCGCCCCCGCAGCGCCCGGTGCGCCTTCGGTGGCCACGGGGCGGTCCTCGTCGACGAGCGGGATCGAGCGCTCCTCGGTGTGAATGTTGAAGTTGCTCGTCTGGATGTCGTCGGGCTTCACGCCCGCTCGCTGGAGCACCTGGATCACGGCGTCCATTTTTCGCGAGGCGTCGTTCATCGCTTGCTCGGGGTTCGTGCTCCGGGCTTCGACGCCGAGCGTGAGGCGCGCGATGTCGGGCGCACCGGACGCCTCGCCGGTGCCGATCACGGTGAGGGTGTTGGGCACATCTCCGGCGATCACCGGATGCACCGTCGTGCACGCGAGCGAGACGAGCCCCGAGAGGGCGGCTCCGACCAGCGAGAGTTTCTTCATGACGCGCAAGATCAGCAGGTTTTCCGCGCGCTCGCCACTCCGGAAAACGCGCCCGCCGCGCACGTCGAGCGAAGCGCGCGTCGGCGAGGCGTCGACGACTCCCCTCCGGTCTCGAGCGACGAGCGGCCAGAGCGACGAACGGTTGGGAACGCGTCGAACTGGGTGGAAGGCAACGCCGACCGGAGCGCCCGCGTCGGCGTTCCAAATTAGCGCGCGGACCGTACGTAGCGCTCGATGCGCCCGATGGCCCCGGCGACGTCCGGCCGCTCGTCGAGGAATCCCGCGAACGGATCGGGGAGCTCGTTCACGCGCGCGGGGACCGTGGCGAGCGTGAAGCGCGCGGGATCGAGCGCTCCCGAGAGCTCGTCCCACGAAAGCGGGGTCGAGACGGTGGCGCGCGGGTGAGCGCGCACCGAGTACGGGCCGGCGATGGTGCGCGATTGCCCGGTTTGACCCGTATCGACGTAGAGGCGTCCGCCGCGCTTGTCGATG
>QGUH01001266.1 GCA_003242355.1 Pseudomonadota bacterium | reverse complement strand
GGGAGGGCGTGGGGGTCTTGCGCCCGGGACGGCGGGTCAGGTCGAACCCAAACTCCGGATTTTCGAGGGCGCGCAGGCTCGCGCCCGGCAACGCCTCGGGATCGTTGGGCGGAACGATCAGCGCATCCTCCTCGTGCGTCACGAGCTCGCGCATCCCGCCCACGTCCGTCACGATGGTCGGCGTTTCGATCGCCATCGCTTCCATCGCCGCCACCGAAATCCCCTCGTCCAGGCTCGCGAGGGCGAACACGTGCGCCGCCTCGAGCTTTCGACGGTGCCGATCTTCGGCGATGGCCCCGAGCAGCTCGACCGAGCCGACCAGCCCCTCACGCTCGACGAGCGCGAGCAGCTGCTCGCGGTAACCATCGTCGAAAATCTCCGCGCCGGCGATTTCGAGACGCACGTCGATGCCTTTTCGCCTAAGCTCGGCGACGGCGCGGATCAGGATGTCGTGACCCTTGACCGGGTGCAGTCGACCGCAGCCGTAGATGCGGCACGGCTGCCCCGGATTCCACGGAACGTACGGCGTGGTTCGCTTGGCCTCGTCGAGATCGACCCCCATCGGGCCGATGGCGATGTGCTTCGGTATGGCGTCGCCGAGCGTCGCTTTCACCTCCGCCAAGAGCTTCTCGGACATGACGACCGCGAACGAGGCGTCCCGCCACTTCAGATGCTGGTTGGGCCCGTATCCCTCCATCGATGCGAGCAGCGTCAAGCTGTAGTCGATGCCGCTCAAGTACGAGGCAAAAGCGCCGAGGTGCGCCGCCTGCCCCGCCGACATCACGTGGATCTGCTCCCAATCGCGTTGCTTCGCGAGCCGCGCCAGCCGAGCCGCGACCACGATGAGCAGAGCGAGCTTCACGCGCTCGACCGCGCCGATGTCGGTTGCGTCGCGCACGACCCCCAGGCACCGACGTAAGCCCGAGAGCGGCGCCTCCCAAAGGCCGCGCAGCGCCTCGATCGCGTCCTTGCGATCGAACGGGCACAGGTAATGGGTCAGCGATTGCGCCGTCTCCGACCATGCGTGGCAAACGATCTGGGGCCTTCGGGTCGACACCAGGTCGGCGTGCACACCGAGCTCGGTCAGGGCGCGGTACTCGCGCCAAATCCAGGTGTGCGTTTGGCTCGGGAATTCCGGAACGAGGTATCCGATGCGCACGGTCTCGCGACCTCCTCGAGAAACTCTCTTCTATAGCCCGAGCGCGCCGAAACAACACCGGTCGGCGCGACGATACTCGGTGAGAGCGGCACCGCACCTGACCGCGGGGTGACTCCCACGGGCTCGACTCCGTGGCCGGGCCCGCCGGTGTGGGTCACTCCGCGCCCATCGCGCGAACGTACCGCTCGATCGCGTCGCGCACGTCCCGAGGGAGCTTGCCGAACTCGAGACCGACGGCTTCACGCCCGCGCGCCGTGCGCACCCAGCGCGTGGTGGCTTCGATCTCGGCGATGCGGTGGGTGATGGGAACCGCGAAGCGGACGCGGACGCGATCGCCGGCAGCGCAAGACCCCGCGAGGATCGCGAGCAATCCCCCGAGGGAGATGTCCTCGCTGCGCCCGTCGAGGGTTGCGCCGCTCGGGAAGAGCACCCGGACGGGAGTGACGTAGGGAGCGCGCGGATGGCGGCGCGGCCAGGCACGGCCCGGGGGGCTCAGATGGCTTGCGGGCCGGAACGCGGGCGGGCGACCGGAAGGGCTCGCGCGC